>JAQYOU010000159.1 GCA_028727105.1 bacterium | reverse complement strand
CAAAATATGTTCGATCTGGTGTAGGTTGGACTTTTGAAGAGGGACAGATGGTAAATGGATCATTTACCGGAACGGGAGTGAATGCGGCTTATACACTTACAAAGACGAAGGATCTGAACGATCTGTTATCTTTGGGCACCCTTGTAACAAGTGATGAGGGTATCACCGGATATAAGTTCAATGTGGAAGATATTCGAAGTGAATTGAACTTAAAAGAACCTGCTGCAGGTGGTACCGCAGGCTCAAATGAATTTGAGAAGGATGCTGTGATCTACTACTGGCCTACATGGTCTGGAGAGGACATCCATGTGACGGGCGCCAGCGGTACACAGATAACGTTTAAGGGGATGGTATCTTTGGAGTCCGGTTTAGACACCGGTGTCAAGGACATTCCTCAAAAACTGGTGGGCGTGGAGGAACTGTTAAAGGATTACTCTTACACAACCATCACCGGTGGTGATCTTGCAAATGCAACCGCTACAACCGGACAGATCTTTACGGAGCAGATCCCCAACGACGGCGAGATCCGCTACAACATGTTTGGTGGAAACTATCACATCGTTACACCTTCCAAGGACGGTTTTACCCTGCAGTTCAACACGGTGGATGGAACACTGACAAGCGTGGGCGGCGGAAGCAATCTGTCACAGACATTGAATCTTTCCAAGCTTGCTGCTGCAGGCTATGACGGATTCAAGGATGTAACCATCGATTTCTCTTCACTGCTCAACTACAACAACGGTGGTTCCAATACCGCAGCCATGAGCGGCGGAGATGCAGATACCGTTGGCAAGGGTAAAAAGCTTGGTGCCATGACCGGACTTAGCGTAGATCAGAGCGGAAAGATCTTTGCTTCCTATGATAATGGTAATACGGTGCTTTTGGGACAGATCTCTGTGGCACAGTTCGCAAATGCTTCCGGTCTGGAAGCAACCGGTGACAACTGTTATCGTGCAACCTTAAACTCCGGCGACTTCGACGGCATCGGCGTGGAGATCGATGCGGATGGAAGCTCCATCAGTGCCGGAGAGCTGGAAATGTCAAATGTAGATCTCTCCGGAGAGTTTACTTCCATGATCACCACTCAGCGTGGTTTCCAGGCGAATTCCCGTGTGATCACAACCTCAGATTCCATGCTGGAGGAGCTGATCAATCTGAAGAGATAACGGTGGGGTAGACGGTAAGATACATAATGAATGAATTATATCTTGGGGAATGGGTTTACATCCTTCCCCAAGATGTGGTATAATCGGTATGATTAGGAGATTTTTCGACTTAATTATTGCCGATTTTTTTCCATGTTTACATATTTTTACGATATTTTTGATTGGGGCAGGTGAGTAGATTTTGGATTTAGCGTCTTTGATAGGCTTGTTGTTGGGTGTTGTAATGGTTGTTTTCGGTATTGTTACCGGCGACGGCGGTTTTACGCTGCTGAAGAACTTTGTCGATGTGCCGTCGGTGATCATTACGATCGGCGGATCCCTGGCGGGTGTTATCGCATGTAACAAGCTTCCCTTCATGGCAACGGGCTTTAAGGGGATCGCACTCAGTATGAAAGAGCCCGGATACAATCCTGCAGCGATGATCTCAAACATCATCAATCTCTCGAATGTTGCAAGAAAAGAAGGCCTTTTGGCATTGGAAGAGGCTGCGGCTGATATTGAAGACACCTTTTTGAAGAAGGGTGTCATGCTGGTGGTTGACGGAACAGATCCGGAGCTTGTCCGGGGAATTCTGGAAACGGATCTGGCATGTACAGAGGATCGCCACAAGCAGGTGATCGGTTTTTGGGAAAAGTGGGCTGAGCTTGGTCCGGCATGGGGAATGATCGGAACATTGATCGGTCTTGTAAATATGTTAAAAAATCTGGAAGATGCATCTACGATCGGTCCGAATATGGCGGTTGCGCTGTTGACTACCTTATACGGATCCCTGATCGCAAACTGGTTGTGTAATCCGACTGCAACAAAGTTGAAATTAAACAATGCAAACGAGATGATCATCAAACAGATCATCGTAGAAGGACTGCTGTCCATACAGGCAGGCGAGAATCCGCATGTGATCGAGGAAAAATTAAAAACCTTCCTCACTCCGAAGGAGCGCGAGGTGCTTGGAGCAGGCGGAGGTGAAGAGTAGTGGCAAGGCAAAAAAAAGAAGATCCGCCTGCTGGTTCACCGGCATGGATGGCGACGTTCTCGGATCTGATGAATCTGTTGCTCTGCTTTTTTGTGCTGTTGTTTTCCATGTCTACGGTAGATGCAGAAAAATTCCAGGTTGTGATCGCATCCCTGCAGTCGCATTTCAGTGTTCTTGAAGGCGGAGCCTCCTCCATTGGTGACGGAGAGATGGTAGGCGCCGGTATCAACCAGCTGCAGTATTATGATACATTCTACAATCCGGATGCCAACAGTCAGGGTAAAGGTCAGTTTGAAGAGAGTGGTAACCAGACGAGCGCGGATGACAGTGTGATCGAAAAGGGCGATCCCGGTCAGAATCCGGGTCAGACCGGACAAACGCCGGGAACTGCTGAGCAGATGCCGGACAAGGATCAGGCACAGGATCAGAGCGCATCCGCTGACAGCCAAAAGCTGACGGAGGAACAGCTTCAGGAACAGTACGAACAAAAGGGACTGAAAGAATCCGAAGAGATGGCTGAAAAGGTGGAAGATAAGACCGCGAAATACGGTATTCAGGATCAGGTTGAGATATCGTTTAATGCACAATATGTCATGATCACGTTAAATGGAGCAGTATTATTTGATTCCGGATCAGAAGTGATCAAGACAGATGCACTTCCGCTTGTTGATAAAGTCGGACGCATTTTGGATCACTACACAGCCAACATCATTGAAGTAGAAGGTCACACGGACAATGTGCCCATCCATAACGGGCGCTTTGAGGACAATAATGTCCTGTCCATGTACCGGGCGCTTTCCGTTGCAGACTATCTGCGGGAGGTTACATCCCTGAATCCGGCCCACATTAAATCGTCAGGTCGCGGTGACTATATGCCAATCGCCGATAATACAACGGCAGAAGGGCGTGCGTTGAACCGGCGCGTAGTAATTAAGATCTATAATTCCCTGAATTCTGATATTCAGTAATACTATGGGATAAATAATAACTGCTGTGACAATGTGTGACAGTGAAGAAAGGTAGCGAAGCCATGAAAAAAAATTTAATGTCGGTGCTCATACTGGCGTTGCTCGTTGTAAATCTGGTGTTGACGGCGATTACGATGATCAGCATTGTGCCCTCTGCAAAAAAGAGTAATGAACTGATCAGTGAGATCTGTACCGCCCTGGACCTGGAACTGGCAAGTGGAAGAAATGCAAATCTTTCCAGTGTTCCCATTGAGAACCTTGTTCCTTACACGTTGGATGGTTCTCTGACGGTGAATTTAAGAAACAGTGACGACGGACAGGAGCATTATGCGATCGTGTCGGTGGTGCTTTCGCTGGATAATTCCAATGAGGACTATGAGAAGCTTGGAAAGGCCGGGATCGAGGCAAAGGTCTACGATTCTAACATTAAAAATATCGTAAACGATGTGGTTCATACCTACACGAAGGAGGAACTCAAGGCTGATCCGGAGCGTGCAGAGAAGGAAATTCTCGAAAAATTGCAGGGATTTTTTGATTCCAATGTGGTTGTGGATGTGGGCTTCATCCAGGTGACCAGCGAATAGCTCCTTTAGCAGCATGGGATTGCAGGATAGAACTGGAGGAAAGGTGGTGAGGATGAATGGGTGACGTACTGTCACAGGGCGAAATAGACTCGTTGCTCCAACAGTTGAGCAGCGGAGAAATTGATGCGGAAGAAATTAAAGACAGTGGTGACAAACAGGTCAAGAATTATGATTTTGCACGCCCGTCCAAGTTCTCCAAAGAACACCTTCGTACTTTAGAGATCATCTTTGAGCATTATGGAAGATTGCTTTCCACGAATCTGCCGGTGTATCTGAGAAAAAATATACAGGTTGAAGTCATGAACTCGGAGGCAGTCACTTATTCAGAGTTTTCCAATGCACTTTCCAATCCGGTTTTGCTGGGAGTGGTTGAATTCGCTCCTCTGCATGGAGATATCCTGATGGAGCTTGCTTCCTCGCTGGGCTATGCGATCGTGGATCGTATGCTGGGGGGTGCCGGAGTGCCGCTGGAAAAGACTAGAGATTTTTCGGAGATCGAGTTACTTATCATCGAGCGTATCATGAATGTTTGTGTGAATCTGCTCAGGGAGCCATGGGCAAACGTGACGGAGATTCATCCCAGACTTCAGCGCATAGAGACAAATTCACAGTTTGCACAGATCATCTCTCCGGGAGAGATGATCGCCATTGTTACGATCAACTTAAAGATCGGTGATTCCGAGGGACTGATGAATATCTGTTTACCGTTCATCACCTTAGAGCCGGTTATGGATAAGCTGAATACGAAGTTCTGGTATTCAAATATGCAGGTCAAGGATGAGGAGACCTACAGAGATGTGATCGAGGATCTGATCGATCATGCGCCGATATCGGTAAAGGCAGTGCTTGGAAAGAGCCTGATCTCGGTATCGGATTTTATAAATCTGATGCCCGGTGATATCATCCGGGTGGACAGAGAAGTGGATCAGGAATTAGATGTTTATGTTGGCAATATGAGAAAGTTCACCGCATTGCCCGGATCCTCCGGACAGAATTATGCAGTGCGTGTGACATCAGTGATCAGAGAGGAAGAGTAGGCAGATGGATGGAGTATTATCACAGGAAGAGATCAATGCCCTGCTAAATAATCCGGGTGGAAGCTTTGCACCGTCACCGGCAGGCGGCAGTGATTCGGCTGTTGAGCCTTTAACGCCTGAGGAAAAGGATGCGATCGGAGAGATCGCGAATATCAGCATGGGAACTGCGGCAACTACGCTGTTCTCTTTGGTAAATCGCAAGGTGGAGATTTCCACGCCGGTAGTTTCTACCGCCACATGGGATGATGTTGTGAGAAAATATGAGCGTCCCTGTGTATTTATCCGTATTGCATATACGGTTGGCCTGGATGGCAGTAATATCCTTGTTTTAAAGGAAAATGATGTCAAGATCATCACGGATCTTATGATGGGCGGAGACGGAACAAACACCTCCGGAGAGCTGGGAGAGCTTCACTTGAGTGCGATCAGCGAAGCGATGAATCAGATGATGGGAAGCGCCGCAACCTCTTTGTCATCCATGCTCAGCAAGACGATCGATATTTCGCCTCCGGTTGCGGATCTGATCGATCTGCAGGAGAGCGTTGATGAAGGTGCCATCGATGAGTTCCTTGCAGGTGAGTTTGTACGGATCTCTTTTAAGATGGAGATCGGGGATCTGGTAGACAGTGAGATCATGCAGCTGTATCCGGTATCATTTGCCAGGGATATGTGTCATGCCATTGCTAAGAATATGGAGCTTGATGCAGAGGAGGCACAGATCGGTGTGGCAGATACTGCAAAGAAAGCACCGAATCCGACTCCGTCACCTGCGCCGGCTCCTGCTATGCAGCAGCCGCAGATGGATATGGGAATGATGAACCCGCAGATGATGAACCAACAGATGGTAAATCCCATGATGTATCAGCAGCCGGTCAATGTACAGCCGGCACAGTTTACTCCGTTTACCGGAGAGTTTGCGGCGCAGTTTGCAAAAGAAAACATTGATCTCATCATGGATGTTCCTTTGGAGGTTACGGTTGAGCTTGGCAGAACGACAAAGTCTATCTCAGAAATACTGGATTTTGCACCCGGAACGATCATCGAACTGAACCGTATCGCCGGTGAACCCATCGATATACTTGTAAATGGTAAATATGTAGCCAAAGGTGAGGTAGTTGTCATCGAGGAGAGCTTCGGTGTTCGAATTACTGAAATTGTGAAGTAAAAGCTATGATCTTATTAGTGTCAAATAGTTTTGTTAATAGTGTGATCGATCTGATCACGGTGCTTGCGATCTTTCTCTTTGTGCTGGCGCTTACTTATTATGTCACCCGTTGGATCGCGGGTTATCAGAAGACAAAAACTGCTCAGGGTAATCTTTCGGTGATCGAGGCGATCCGTGTATCGAACAATCAGTATATTCAGATCGTTCGTGCGGGAACGGACAAATATCTGGTGGTTGGCGTGAGCAAAGAGCAGATGACGCTTCTCACAACACTGACAGAAGAGGAACTTCGGGCATTACCTGATCAGGGGGAACG
>JAQYOU010000158.1 GCA_028727105.1 bacterium | reverse complement strand
AACACCTTTGGAAGTAGCCTTGCTGATCTCGCCGATAGCAGCCTTTAAAGCCTCGGTAGCAGCAGCCTGATCCTTAGCAGCGATCGCAGCGTCTACTTTCTTGATAGATGTCTTTACTTTAGATCTGATTGCTTTATTTCTTGCAGCTTTCTTCTCAGTTACAAGAATTCTCTTCTTTGCAGATTTAATGTTTGCCAAAACCGTACACCTCCGTTTTCCTAATATAATTTGTAGTCTCATGCTGCATCAGAGCCGGACACGGACGTATCTGATGTACGCACACTAGATAATAATAACGATTTGATTTCGTTCTGTCAATACATAAAAAGAGATTTTTCGCAAAAACTATAAAAAAATGTATTGCGGAGGATCATTATGTACGAAATCAGAACAGATTTGGCGCTGGAAGCAAGAGAAAAGTATGAGCAGGACAATGTTGAGATCAAGGGTGTGCGTTTGGAAAAGGAAAAAATGTGTGAGGATATCCGGATCACAACGATGGTCATCGAGACGGAGAACGGCGCGCGCAGTATGGGAAGACCAAAGGGAAACTATATTACGATCGAGGCAGCCAGCATGGATGATGAGGACGAGCGGTATCACCGGATGATCAGCGAGCAGCTGGCACGCATTATCAAGCGGCTGGCACCGAAAGGCAAGCAGCTCTCGGCACTTGTGGTGGGACTTGGAAATCGCGAGGTGACATCGGATTCCCTGGGACCGAAGGTGGCAGACCGACTCTTTATCACAAGGCACATGATGCGGGAATTCGGTGATGATGTGTTCGGAAAAAAGCAAAAGCGTGTCAGCGCGATCGTTCCGGGTGTCATGGCACAGACCGGTATGGAGAGCAGCGAGATCATCCGGGGGATTTTACGGGAAACACAGCCCGATTTTGTGATCGCAGTGGATGCGCTTGCAGCTCGAAGCACAAAGCGACTCAACCGCACGATACAGATCACAGACACCGGAATTCATCCGGGCTCCGGTGTGGGCAACCACAGGCATCCGCTTACGGAAGATGCCCTTGGCATTCCGGTGCTGGCGATCGGTATTCCAACGGTTGTGGACGCAGCCACCATCGTCAATGATACCATGAACAATCTATTAGAGGCCCTGGCCGAGCATGCCCCCTACGGGAGAATGCGAAACTCCTACCGGTCGCTGGATGAGGTGGAGCAGTATGAGCTGGTGCGGGAGCTTTTGGCGCCGCATTTAAACACACTGTATGTGACCGCAAAGGACATTGATGCATCGGTCAACCGCCTGAGCGGCACGATCTCCGATGCGATCAATCTGGCACTGCAGGAATGAAAAAAATATTTGTCATAAACCGGACAACTTCTGCATACGATTTATTGTTAGGGGGTATTGCAGAGGAATGCAGGCATGGGTAGAGACGAAAAAATATAGGAAACGAAGAAGGATAGGAGCCGCTTTTATCCTTCTTTTTTGTGTCTGTGCAGCGTTTTTTACCGGATTTTTGCAGCTTCGGGAAAGCGGTGAGACGAAAACCAACACCTTTGCTTCCTACGCAGGGATCAAAGCCCGGGAAAGTATTTATCAGAATGTGATCGACTATTATATGCCGATCCTGAGTGCGGAAAAACCGGTGGAGCGGACCATATCCCAGCTGTTGACAGATGCGGTGCTGGGGTGCTTTCCGGTTTATACCTATGCGGCCGGGAGCAATCGGACGGCTTCCACGGAAAGCGCATTTGAAGCAGAGCTGGAGCAGCAGCTGGCCGAAGAACTGCAGGAGGAAAATGAGGCGTGGCATATGGAAGAAAAAGAGACGGATTCTTCAGAACAAGATTTTTTTAACCAACAGTCAGAGGAACAGTTTTATGCCTGGATGCAGGGAAATGATACTGCAGGCAGTGTCGAATATTCGCTGTTTTCCTATGCAACAAAAAAGGCACAAAAACTAGATCTGGAGGAGCTTACGGACTATCAGACGCTGGTAAAAAAGCATTACCGCATTGATGGGACGACGGGGAGCAACAGCAGTCAGCTGAATCTGAAAAAGCTGCTGAAAAAGAATATGAAGCTAACAGAGGATGTGGAGGGACCACAGATCCTCATCTACCACACCCATTCACTGGAGGGTTATCGCGATTCCGAGGAAGGAAACTTGGATGAGTCCGTGGTGGGACTGGGCGACTATCTGACAGAAATATTGACACAGCGTTATGGCTTTCAAGTGTTGCACGACCGGAGTACCTATGATTCGGATCGAGACCGGGCGTATGGCGTGGCAGGACCTTATCTGCAAAAGATATTGAAGGATCATCCGACGATCGAGGTGGTGATCGACTTGCATCGGGACGGTGTCGGGAAGGATACATATCTTTTGACAGAAGTGAATGATACCGTCATGGCACCCATCATGTTCTTCAACGGGCTCAGCTACACCAACAAAAACGGGGCGCTGACTTCCCTGAAAAATCCGAATCTTCAGACGAATCTTGCCTTTTCGCTGCAAATGGAGCTCATTGCGAGCGAATATTATCCGGGCCTGAGCCGGGGTATTTATCTGAAAGGACTGCGCTATAATATGCATTATTGTCCAAAATCCCTTCTGGTGGAAGTCGGGGCACAGACCAACTCTTTGCAGGAGGCAATGAACGCCATGCCGCCGCTGGCGGATGTTTTAAACCGTGTGCTGAGCGGTGAAAAACCGTGAGAAAAATCAGACGATACATGCGCAAAGGCACATGTATCTCTGATGTGGTGGGACGAAAAAAGAAAAACGGTATCTTGCGGCGTGGCAGGATACCGTTTTTCTATTTGATTCATAAATGTTTTTGTGGTAAAATAACAAAAATATGTGCATTTTACAGCACGGAAAAAGAAGTACGTGGATCTTTCGCGGTATACTTTTTCATACTTGCCGCTTTTGGCAGGCAACGATCATAAATATGGAGTGTGGGATGAATAAGATTTCTAAGGGTTTTGCTGCCGGTGTACTGGCTGTGATGATGGCGTTTACACCGGTGTGCGTGCCGGAAGCAAAGACAGTTGCTGTGGAGCAGACGGCAGATGGTGAGCGGACAGTTACTTATTATAGTGTCAGCTTTGACGCAAACAAAGGTAAAAAGGTAAAGACAACGCTGACGGTTACCGTCGGGGAAGCCTATGGCAAGCTCCCGAAGACTACAAGAACCGGCTATCAGTTTTTGGGTTGGTATACCAAAAAGACCGGTGGTACGAAGGTGACGGCAAAGACGGTTTTCGGCGGGGATGATGATCAGATCCTTTATGCCCACTGGAAAAAGGAAGTGCAGGAGGAGATTCCGGTAACAGAGACTTCGTCGGAAACAGCAGCGCAGGAATCTGCACAGGAAGCAGCCAACCAGCCGGATGCAGGGAAAGACGAGCCGGGCGAAGCAACAGGCAAGCAGGTGCTGGTCAGCTATGTCTCAAACGGAAAGACGGATTACAAACAGAACGATTACAGCAGTTTTCTCGTTCTGAAAAATTTCAAGCCGAAATATCTGTATTGTCAGTACGACTATGACCGTTTTATTGGCAGCAAAGGAAAAAATGTGGGATGCACGGCAACAGCAGATGCAATGCTGGCATCTATTTATATGGACAAGCCCTTCAGCCCCAATGATGAGGGTTGGATCTCCGGTGTAGGTGCTACATGGACAAATTCCGTACTGGTTGACGGAAGCAAGTCCTATTCCGTGAAACGTCAGTGCCAGGAAACATATGATTATCTGAATGAAGGAAAACCGGTGCTGATCCGTGTAATCGGGCATACAGTGACTGCTATCGGTTTGCGCAATGGCGTAGACCGGGCAGACATTACTCCGTCAGATATCCTGATCGCAGACCCAACAGATGCAAAGGTCAAGTGTGCAGATGAGATGGGCTGGCGTACGATGGAGGATTCGCCCAGCATGGGACTTCGTATCCCGAAGGCGAGTCTTCCGACAAACTAAGAGAGTGATATGGAGGAAATTTTGAAATTATGATAGATCAGAGTAAGATTCGCAACTTTTGTATTGTGGCGCACATTGACCACGGAAAATCAACGTTGGCAGACCGTATCATAGAAAAAACGGGACTTTTGACAAGCCGCGAGATGCAGAGTCAGGTGCTGGACAATATGGATCTGGAACGGGAGCGTGGGATTACGATCAAATCCCAGGCGGTTCGTATCATTTATAAAGCGCAGGATGGAGAGGAATATATTTTTAACCTGATCGATACCCCTGGTCATGTGGATTTTACGTATGAGGTGTCCCGTTCGCTGGCAGCGTGTGACGGTGCCATCCTGGTGGTAGATGCAGCGCAGGGAATCGAGGCGCAGACGCTGGCAAACGTATATCTGGCGCTGGATCATGATCTGGAGGTATTTCCGGTCATTAATAAGATCGATCTCCCAAGCGCACGACCGGATTTTGTGGCAAACGAGATTGAGGACGTGATCGGGATCGAGGCTCAGGATGCACCGCGTATATCCGCAAAGACCGGATTGAATATTGAAGAAGTATTAGAGGCGATCGTGGATAAATTGCCGGCTCCTGCGGGCGACCCGAATGCACCGCTTCAGGCGCTGATCTTTGATTCCCTCTATGATCCGTACAAGGGAGTCATCGTTTTCTGCCGTATTAAGGAAGGAACGATCAAGCCGGGTATGATGATGCAGATGATGGCCACCGGCGCAAAGGCAGAGGTGGTTGAGGTGGGATATTTCGGAGCCGGACAGTTTATTCCCTGTGAGGAGCTGCCTGCCGGAATGGTAGGCTACATTACCGCTTCTCTGAAAAATGTAAAAGACACCCGTGTGGGTGATACCGTGACCGATGCGAACCGTCCTTGTGCCCAGCCGCTTCCGGGCTACAAAAAAGTAAACCCGATGGTGTACTGCGGACTGTATCCGGCAGATAGTGCAAAATATCCGGATCTTCGTGATGCATTGGAAAAATTACAGCTGAACGATGCATCCCTTCAGTTTGAACCGGAGACATCGGTGGCTTTGGGATTTGGTTTCCGATGTGGATTCCTGGGACTGCTTCATCTGGAGATCATTCAGGAACGCCTGGAGAGAGAGTACAATCTTGATCTGGTGACAACGGCGCCGGGTGTTATTTATAAGGTGCACAAGACGGATGGCGAGGTGATCGATCTGACGAACCCGTCAAATCTCCCGGATCCTTCGGAGATCGAAT
>JAQYOU010000157.1 GCA_028727105.1 bacterium | reverse complement strand
CGTCCAACAGGTTTATGTATTCCTCCGGCTGCCACTGCACCGTTTCCTTCAGCTTCCACTGGCGCACCTCATAGTCTTCGCCTGTCACTTCCACCACCACGCTCAGGCGCTGGGTATCATTCACCGGGCACTCATACGAATACACATTTCCGTCCTGTGTAACGCCGGCCGTCACGACGCCCGCCCGGAGCTTACCCAGTATGCGCTCCGCCTCACAGTCCGCCTCGTAATAATCCATCACCGCAGCATAGCTTGCATCTGCCAGCCGCTCGTCCGCCTTCACCGTCGCCAGCACCAGCATGGAAAACACCGCAAAACAAAGCACGGCAAAGATCACCAGGAGTGAACTGCCTCCCACCGGAGCCGGGATCGTTGTTTTTTTATTCATCCGCCTTCTCCCCCTGCCATGCAATATGTAAAGATGAGATCTCCTGCTCTCCGGAAGCATCCGAAACCGTGATCCTTCCATTTTTGCAAAAGCCCGTTCCCTCTTCCTTCTCAAACACCATCAGAAAAGACGCATCCGCCTGATCCGAAGCCTTCCATTCACCGTCATAGAAAAACAACAGCCGCTCTCCATCCGTTTCGCCGCCCAGCTTTTCCCTGACTTCCTCCGTATCACCACCGCAGGCCTTCACCGTCTCCGCCAGTGTCTGGCTGACATTCATCGCCCGATCCCGGTCCGTCATCCGCACGGAAAGCGTCCGCGCCAGCACGAAGGCCTGAATGCAAAGGGCCGCCACCAGCGCAAACACCAGCACCATGATGACCTGTTCCATCAGCACAAGGGGCGCCTTACTCTCATTTCTGTCCATATTCTTCCCCTCCGCTTCGCACTGCGATATTCAGGGTACTCTCTCTGCCGTCTTCATTAGTCACGGCAAAGGAAAGAAGATCCCCGTCTCTTTCGATCCGAAGTCCCTGAGAAGCCAGGATCTCGTTTCCGTCCTCCGGCGCAAGACCACCGTTCTCCTCACAGAGTACCTCCCTGATATATCCGTCATAATAATAGATCTTTGTGTAATAACCGGGCACCTCTCCCTCTTCTCCCACAAACTGCAGATACAGGGTGTCGATCTCGTCTGCATCTGCGTCTGTCCGATCCGAAAAGCTGCCCACAAAAATATGATCCGCGCTGTCACTGTGGCGCACCTTTGCCGCCAGATACTGCACGCCCGTGCGGCTGTCGTAAGCCGCCTGGTCCCGCTCCACCAGCTTTTCATAGGCGGAAGCGCCAAACAGCAGAACCAGCAGAATGCATCCTGCAAACACCGCAAACAGCAAAAGCACGTACACACCATCCATATGATGCGCTGTTGTCTCTTTTCTCATAATCTGATCCTTTATTCCGGGTCTCTCTTCTTACAGACCCGCATCCCTAAAAAACTGTATCACTCAAGTCCCGTGTTCTTTTCCAAAACGGTCACTTCCGGCATAAGATTCTGTGCAAAAACCTCGTAAAATACATCATATTTTTCATGGTCGATCTGCAGACCATAGTATTCTTCCACATATTCGATGGTGGCCGGATAGCACCCCTCGATGGCATAGCAGTTTAACACCGCCTTGTGAATGGTATCCTCCATCTGCTTTAAGCTCTCCGCCTGCTGACGCTCGTTCACATTTCCCGCGCTGATCAGCAGGATGAAGACCGCCGCCATCATCAGCACCGGCATAGCCAGGCAGCGCATGAGTGTCAACAGCTTCCTCTGCACATGATTTCTCAATCCCATTTTTCTCACATCCTATCCGATTGAAGCCATAATGTTCATCAGCGGGATCATCACCGAAAGCAGGATCACACCTACCAGGATCGAAGTCACGATCACGATGGTAGGCTCGATCCGTCCTACCGCCCCGTCAATGGAACGGGTCGCGTCATCCTCCAGTCTCCGTGCGATCTCAGCCATGATGTCATCCCCCGCACCACTCTTGATACCAAGGGAAAGCATCCGACAGTACAGGGACGGAAATACCTCTGCATTTTTCAGGGAATCCGCCAAAGGCTCCCCCTGTTCCAGGCAATCCAGACATTTCTCATAGCCGGCCTTCACCTTCTCCGACTCCTCATGAAAGCTCATAGCCGTGCGCATGGCATCCTCAATGGCAAGTCCGCTCATCATACCCATGGAAAGCGCCGATGCAAACCGCGCCATACCGATCTTTCTTAAGATGCCCCGGTCACCAAACCGCCGTTTCAAAGATCCGGTCAGCTTTGCCCGCAGAGAATCCGAAAAATAGAAAACCAGCACCAGCAAAACCACTGCACCCATCACCACACCGATTACAGGAAGCGCAGCGCGAAGCACATTTCCCAGCTGGAGCAGTCCCGCTCCGATACCGGTCATGCTTCCTCCCAGCTGCCTGTAAACCGTGTGAAAGATTGGCAGTACACGGATCAAAAGCACGCCAATGATCAACAGCATGAGTATCAAAAGGATCACCGGATAAAGCAGCGCACTGCGGATCCGGTCCGAAAGCTTTCTCTGATCCTCATAATAATCGGAAAGCGCCTTGAAGGCAGACTCTGTACGTCCGGTCTCCTCTCCGGTCCTCGTCATAAAAACCACATAATCCGGAAAGCAGCCGCTCTGTTCCATGGCCTCCGAAATCTGATAGCCGTCATCCACCTGCTCGCTCATGGCGATCAGGATCTCCTTTGCCCGGGGATCCTCTTCATCCTCCGACAGCATATGTAAGCCGTCTCCAATGGAGATTCCCGCGTGGAGCAGCAGGGAGATCTGCAGACAGAATGCAGACAGATAATCATTGGATAAGTTCATTTTTTTCATCGTTCTTTGTCCTCTTTTTTATTTTGAAAACAGACCTGTGAAGCTTCCACAAGTCTGTCTCATTGACTCCTATTTCACTAATATGCATATTTCTGCTTATAATTCTTGCCGTCTCCGATAAATTTCATCACGGAATCGCTGGAATTCGAAGAAGAAGCAAAGGTAGGATCCATCAGATTCCAGTCCTTTCCATCAAAGTAGATCACGTTGTCCAGCCAGCCGTCCTTTTCGGAATACACACTGATCCATGCATGGTAAGCAGATCCTGCGTAACCGAAGACCATCTTGGTAGGAATATCCTGACTGCGGAGCATGGCGGTCATGGTCGCCGCATAATCAAAGCAAATGCCCTTCTTTGATTTGTAGACCGCATTCAGATCCGGCAGATATCCGCTTTGGACCGTCCGGGCCTTTTTCTTATCGTAGCTAAAATACTTGATGACCCAGTTATAGACCTTTTTCACCTTGTTCATATCTCCGGACGTCTTCCTGCAAAGCGTTGCGGCCTGTCTCACGCATTTCGTATTCGCCGAGTAGTCCACGAACTGATTTGCCATCAAAAACGGTGACAGCGAATCCTTCAGCTTCACCGAAATGGTTGCAGAACCGGCCGTCGCATACCGGATTCCGGAAATGTTTGTAAACACCGTCACCTTATACTGACCGTTGCCCTCTGACAAAGGAAAGGTAGACCACTGCTGCGGGGACAGGTTGTAGGTGTAGGTCACGCCGGTAGGACAGGCGACCTGCGCCTTTAATTTTACCTTCGTTGCCTCCTTATACTTCACCATGACATACCCTTTGTCAACGTTTGAGTAATCGATCACCATTTGATCATTTTCTTCTACTGCCTTGCCGGCTGCCTGACCATGTACGACCTTTGCATCGGTTCCTGTCATATTTCCCAGGAGCACAAGACAACATACTACAAGCCATGCTGCCGCCTGTCTGATCCGTTTTCTCATCTGATCACCTCCACGCGTAAACTGCTTTGATTTCAGATTGTCATTGTTTCATTTCACCCGCTGCAATATTCCCGGTATTTTTCCGCAACGTTCTTTCTGAGGCGCACCGGGATTGGAATCCTGGATTTTTCCGACATGACGATCACTTCGTTTTCCATATGGCTGATGTAAGCCATGTTCACAAGATAGCTCCGTCCACAGCCAAGGAAGGATCGCTCCTCCTGCAAAGCCTTCGTCAGCTTCGCCATGGTCAACGACGTCTTATATGCGCCCTCTTTGGTGTAGATCCACACATTGTGTCCGATGGATTCCGCATAAAGGATATCCGATGTATGTATACTCACTTTTCTGTGCTCTGCACGAACCTGGATCGTATGGGACTCTGTTGCAACGATACCTGACATCTTTTCCATCCCCACCTGCAGAATGACCAGATACGGCTTCTCCTCGTTCTCTTCACAGGCCTTCAGAAAAGCTTCCGGATCCGAAAAGCCCTGAGACTGCATCGAAACGCTCATTTTCTCTGCATATTCCTGTATGTATGCTTCCATTTGTGCAATTGATCTTCTGTCGTCATCCAGTAAAAAAATTTTCATACATGCCTTCCTTTATCCTATGCCCTTTTTGCATAGCTATGTTCATTATACTCTTCCAACTCAGCTTTGTAACAAAACAAGCGCCCGCCCCAAGGTTATTCCTTAGAGACGGACACTCATTTTATGGCATTTCAGAGGATTGTAATCCTACGCTTCGTTGACATCCTTGGTTGCGATCACACGACCGTCTACATGGTAGTAATCCTCATGAGAGTAGGACATCGTTCGGAACCAGTCGATCGTCAGACCATAGCGCTCGATGTCTTCTTCCGAATAGCCGGCTTCGATCAGCAACTGCTTAATCTCTTCCACAGACGGGCCTTTTCGGATATAATCCTCCACTGTGGTGTATCCGTCATCTGCGATTGCCAGTGTTCCGTTTTCTTCATAAGTCACAACGGCCTTGGTCAACGCACCGTATATTTTTGCCTTTGTATATTTGATCACAGGATCATCTACGTTTTCAACCGGAAGTTCTTCGTTTCTGTCTTTATACAGAAGGAAGTAGCGTGCAAGCGTCAGTTCTTCATAGTTGGCTTTCAGGACGATAGCTTTTTTGTCGCCCACATCAATCGTTCCGTTTACTTCTACCGCGTTTCCGTCCTCATCCGTCCAATGAGAGAAACCATAGTATTTTCCATCTTTTACCTTGTCAAAGTTCTCATCCAGCTGCCTGGTGACTGTGATCTTTCCATCCTCAGCAATCAGATACTCTTTATCGATCACGGTTCCGTCTTCATCCACATACAAAACAAATACATCATTCTCCGCATACGGTACCACGTCCTGATCACTGTAACCGCGGATCATCCGGCAGTCTGCATGGTAACCGACCTTCGCGTAGTCACTCTCTTTCATGATACGGAATACTTCTGCTTTCGCATAGGTATAAACGATACCATTGTATTCCAGTGTCTTGTCATATGCCTTTAATACGTCCTCAGAGGTTCCCAATACTTTTGAGATCAGTTCCTTATCGGTGGTGGAACCCTTTGGATCTGTCTTTACCTGAATGGATGTGTTCATGTCGATCCAGTGTTCTGTCGGGTCACTGACCGTTCCACTCGGCAAAGCAATACCTGGCTTCAGCATATAATAGGAAACCTTATAGGATGCCGGCACAGAAGTGTAACATTCATCCGTATGCGTATGCTCCTCCTCCGTGCAGATCAGTGCATGATTATCATAACATGCATCGCTGTGAACATGCTTCTTGCAGGTCAACTGTTTTTCATAGCAGCTGTCTGTGTGGGTGTGGTTCTGTTTTGTACAGAAAATGTCCTTATAACAGTCTTTACCATGTTTTCCAAACAAGCAGCTGAGATGATGCTTGCACACCAGTTTCTGATCTGCTACATATCCGCAGCACACACCTTCCTGATGGGTGTGCGCCTCCTGGCAGCAAACCAAAACCTTTTCCTTTTTTCCCCACCAATGTTTCTTTTTCATTTTATAACAGCTATCTGTATGCGTATGCTCCCGGATCTTACATTCCTTGTAGACTTCTCCGGCCTGCTCGTGTGAGTGTTCCTCAGTGTCGCAAATTAAGATCAGTTTTTCACAAGAGTCATCATGAGTATGATTGTCAAGCTGGCAGATCAGTTTTTTTCCATAGCAGGCATCCGTATGCTGGTGCTCTGTCTTCTCACAGGTCAGTACACGGGTCTCCTCTGACGTTTCCTCTGTGACATCTGCTTTTGCGATCTCCGCCTGAAATCCGGTCATGCCGAACACCATTGCAAATGTCGTCAGACATACTGCTACTCTTTTACCAATCTCGTTTCTTTTCATTTTACCTCCTTTAAACATAAAAAATAGTGTAACTCTTGCAAACCAAGAGTATACTCTACTTTCTATGGCATATAATATCAAAAGCAGTCGTTTACATTATTCTTTCTTTTTGTGTCCGATACCATGTCTATCCGCTTTTATGGCAGGAAGGTGTAAAGAATATGAAGAAATACAGTAAAACAAGAATCGTTTTTATCATCGCATGTATTTGTCTGCTGGCAGTCAGTCTGTTTCAGATCGGCCTGCGGGTCACGGATTATGTCGGTGAATCGTCCTCCAGCAGCCAGATGGAAGAGCTGTTTGGTGTTGCGGATGCCTCGGACGCGAAAGCGCCCGTTCTGCCTCAGACCACCCCCTCTGTTTCAAACGATGCTGCTGAAACCCCGGAGCATCCTTCTGATCCGCTGATTGAGGATGCCCGCTCCTATTTTGCCAATTGTGATTTTGACGCGCTTTTATCCGTCAACGATGAGATCATCGGATGGATTGTGATTCCCGGCACCAATATCTCTTACCCCATCTGTCAGCACGGTGATAATCAGTACTATCTGGAGCATACCAGCCAGCGGGAGTCCAGTCTGGTAGGCGCTATTTTTGCAGATTACCGTGTAAAAGATCCGTTCAAAGAATTCAATACGATCCTTTACGGGCATCGGCTTTTGAATCAGACCATGTTCTCTGCACTCAAGACCTATGTAGATAAAGACGTCTGGGAAAAGCACCCTTACATTTACATCTGTACACCCGACAATATTTATGTGTACGAGATCTATGCTGCATTCCGCGGGGATCCTGACGGCATCAGCTATGATGTCGGTATCCATTCTGCTGAGAAAAAGCAGGCCTTTCTTGACTATTCCCTTTCCTGTGCAGCATATGATACCGGTATCATTCCTCCGGCAGACCCTTTTTTTCTTACCCTGTCTACCTGCACCGGCACCGGGCACTCACAGCGCATGATCGTGCACAGCGTACTGGTTGCCACTGAAAAACCAAATCAACCAGACACCGCAGCTTTCACAAATGAACAGTAACGAACGATCGATGTATAACACAAGCCGCAGTACTGAATATTCAGTACTGCGGCTTGAAATCATGATTACTCTTCTCTTTTACGTTTTCCTGTTACAGCTGCTGCTGTGATACCAAATGCTGCGAGTGCTGCCATTACAACCCAAAGAACAGAATCGCTATCACCGGTCAACGGGTTATCGCTTAACGGGGTGTCCTCATCGTCGATGCTTGTAATGTCTGCATCATCGTCCTCATCCGATATATCTGAAAGCGGTGCATCTTCGTCATCAATGTCAGTTCCGTCTGTAATCGGTACGTCCTCATCTTCGATCTCAGTGATCTCGTCGCTGTCATCGTGATCGGAAGGAACATTGCCGTCATCGTTGTTACTGTCGTCACCAGGCTTCGGTGCTAACGGAGTATCAGCCTCCGGGATCTCTATAGTGCCGGGACCGGAAGTCGGAGCAGTTCCACCACCGGAATTTCCGCCACCGGGATTTCCACCACCAGGATTATCGCCACCGGGATTATTGCCACCGGAATTTCCACCGCCAGGGGTTCCGCCACCAGGGGTTCCACCACTGGGATTATCGCCACCGGGGTTTCCTCCACCGGGGGTTCCGCCGCCAGGGTTATTGCCGTCGGGGTTATCTCCGTCAGGGTTCTGGCTCTTTTCCTGCAGAATACCATCCACGTGCCAACCGTCGGCAGTATCGTACTTAACAACATACCAGTATATTTCGTAATTATCCGCGGTCAGTGTCTGTATGAAGTCCTCATCGTTGAAGTACTTCAAAGTTTTACCATCCGTCCGCAGCTTCTCAAATACAGATTCATCATCCGGACAATCCTTGACATACGCATCTTTTCCAAGGTATGTGCTCCGGATCGTGCGATCCGCATCAGCCGCATGATCTTTGTCACCGGCATACGCGAAGCTGGTGGGTACATCAGCGTTCATCGTGCTCCGGGCAACTGAGCCACTGAAGAAATTGACAGGTCTGCGATCGATGTCACCATCAATGTCCATGACTGTGCCATCAAGCTGGATATAGAAGTTCACATCCGTCTTTGTGTTTTTCTTCCACTGGGCATACAGCGTTGTATCAACGTCGAGTTTCAGTGTCTCACCAGCCTTATAAGAAGTACCTGTGCCATCAGCCTGCGTGTTCCAGCCCGTGAAAGTATAGCCTGCGCGGGAAGGTGTCTGATTCGCTACTGATACCTCAGATCCAAGCGGATATGCCATACGATCGGGAACCGTTACGGAATCTGCGGTATTTGCATCATAGGTGAGCGTTTTATAATTGGCCGTCTTGTCGTAAACCACACCATCTACATGATACGTGCCGCCGGCTTTTTTAACAACATACCAAAGAATTTCATAATTCTCAAAGTTTTCCGTATATCCCTGATTCTTAAGAATCTGCTCCATCAGTGTTTCCAGATATTTGTCCGTGGGTTTGTCACTAATTACTTCCTGAACAGGCCGGAAAGCTTTGGCAATATTCAGTCCGGTAACATCGATCTTATCACCTAACACCACAAACGCCGTACCGGAAACAACACCTACCATGTTCTCTAAATCCTTAGCGGTATAATTCTGAGCAGTATACTGCGTAGAACCATTTTCCAAAGGAATGACATTCACATTCTTCAAGAGGTAAAATTCAGCGTTGTGATTTTTTCCCCATTTAGCGGTCAGGGTAAGATCAGCGGTAACAGGTGTACTGAAATCGTATTTGTTCTTACCATCATACCAGCCGAGGAATACATAGCCTTCGCGGGTGGGAATCCACTCAGTTGCTTTTTCACCCTGATTTACTGTCTGCGTCGTTTCCTTCAGGCTGCCGCCATTGGGATCAAAGGTCACATCATGCGCGGTCGCATATATGGTAATGGTATAATCGATTGTTTTTGATTTAAAAGATCCTAGTGGAACATAGCTGTACTGCAAGGTATAGTCGCCAGCCGGAACATTGACAGATGCCGTCACCGCAACCTCGCTGGTCCAGCCACCTGCATCTACCCAACCAAACACGCCTTCTTTTTTACCGGTTGCCTCTATCCACCATTCCTTTCCATCCTGGTCCTTGCCCTTTATTCCTGCCTTACCGTTTTCGGCATTCCAAAAGAAAAACTTGTTTTTGCTTTCACTGGAGACATCTGTGCCGTCTTTTGCGATAAAAGCCCACTTCTGATTGAAGCCGTTCGGAGCATTCACCTGAATCTCACCCACGCCATCTGTGATAGAGCCAGTAATTTTTCCCTTATTATCACTTTGCGTAATGACTACCGCATACACAGAGAAGCTCTCCGCCTCAACGCTAACCTCAACACCGTCACTGCTTGAAGGAATCTCGTCCCCAACGGGGGTAGCATTCTGCGCATCGTCTACATGGTAGACCTGTAGTGTAGCATCGTCCCGTGCCAGTTCACTGGCTGCGGTCAGTTCAAAAGAAACATTGACGGTATAGCCGTCGCGAGGCTGAATCTCATTGCCGTCAATATCATAGAAGGTGATATCAAAAGCCACCAGATCTTCAGTAGTCTCTACACTGTCAATTGCATCCGCGAGCGCATTCGTCTGATGCACCGGAGTGATCACAACATGTGTGCCGCCGGGGAATGCTCCTTCGGGGGCATTCACATAAACGGTCACAGTATCATTGGTCTGCTGTGCAATGATCTCGGGAGAAGTTGCCAGAAGCTCTTCTCTGATACGTGCAGCCTCTTTCTCAGCAGCCAGGCGTGCTTCTTCTTCGGCAGCCAGACGTGCCTCTTCCTCTGCAGCCTGTTTGGCAGCGAGTTCCCCGGTGGTCAGTTCCTCATCGTCAGAAATTTCTTCGTCAGTGGTTTCTTCGTCGTCAGTCACATCACTGGTTGTTTCATCATCAATGGTTTTATCATCGTCAGTCACATCGCCAGTGGTCTCTTCACCGTTGGTCTCTCCGCCGGTAGTCTCTTCATCGGTGATCGCTTCATCAGTAGTCTCCCCACCAGTAGTCTCTTCGTCGGTGGTCTCTTCACCGGTAATCTCTTCATCAGTAGTCGCTTCATCACCGATGTTTTCTCGTTCTGTAGGAGTTTCTTCTGCCGGTTTTTCTTCTTCCACTACAGGCATTTCTGCTACCGGTAGTTCCTCACCGGTTTCCGCTCGAACAATCCCGTTTTGAAATCCGGCCATGCTGATCGACAGAATGGTCGCAAGCAGGATTGCCCCAATCCGTTTACTCACTCCTTTTCGTTTCATGTTTGCACCCTCCAATATGGTTTTTGCTTCTTTCTTTTTACCATATCCACTTATTGGGCCAAATATTCATGATTCAGGATTGATTCTGCCTAAGCGTCTGTGATTCTTTCTATTTGTCTAAGATTCCTTCCACCACTCCCTCAAAATCCCTGCGATCCGCTCACCGGCGTGGCCATCCCCGTAAGGATTCACTGCCTTTGCCATCTGTTCGTATGCGGTGTGATCTGTCAGAAGGCGCCTCGCATGGTCATAAATGCTGTCTTCCTCCACACCGACCACCTTGACCGTTCCGGCTTCGGCTGCTTCCGGGCGCTCGGTCTCGGTTCGAAGAACCAGCACCGGCACGCCACAGGCCGGGGCCTCCTCCTGCAATCCGCCGGAATCCGTCATGACGAAATAACTCCTTGCCATAAGATTATGCATATCCTCTACATCCAGCGGTTTGATCAGGTGGATGCGGTCCGTCCCGCCCAGGATCCGTTCCGCGGTTTCCCGGACCGCTGGATTCATATGGACCGGATAGATAACTGCCACATCCGGAAAATCCACAACGATCCGTTTCACTGCCCTGCAGATCTGTTCCAGCGGCTCTCCCAAATTTTCTCTCCGGTGCGCAGTCATTAAGATCAGTCGCTTTTGCGTCAGATCGATCTTCTTTAAGTCCTCGTCTTTGTATTCGTAGTCATCCCTGACGGTCGTTGCAAAGGCATCGATGACCGTATTTCCGGTCACATAGACACCGGTGGTGATGTTCTCGTTTTCCAGATTTTTTTTGTTGTTTTCGGTTGGTGCAAAATGCAGCCCGGCGATCCTGCCGGTCAGGCACCGGTTCATCTCCTCCGGGAAAGGCGAATATCTGTCAAAGGTTCGAAGACCCGCTTCCACATGTCCCACCGGGATCTGCTGATAAAATGCAGCCAGAGCAGCTGCAAAGGATGTGGTGGTGTCTCCGTGCACCAGCACGATGTCCGGCCGCTCTTTCTTCAGGATTTGTTCCATCTTTTCCAGTATGGAGGTAGTGATCGTTGTAAGGGTCTGCCCGGGCTGCATGATATCCAGGTTATACCGAACCCGGATCCCGAAGATATCGATCACCTGCCAAAGCATTTCCCGGTGCTGCCCGGTCAGGCAAACGATGCTTTTGACCTCCGGATCCTGTTCCAGCCGCTTGACAAGTGGGCACATTTTGATGGCTTCCGGCCTTGTTCCAAACACACTCATGACTTTGATCATTTCGATTCCTGCTTTCCTGTTATATTTTCTATCCGTTCGCAGATCGCATCCACAAGATCCCTGTCTGCTTTCTCTTCATAGTAGTCATATAACCCTCCGCACGTTCTTACCACCCAGGCCGCGTCGGTCACCTTATAGGGATAGCTTCTGTCCTCGTTGTATTTCCTGTAGTAATTCTTTACATACGTCTCCGCTGCACGCACATCTCCCATCTGAAGGGCGATATACGAAAGAACCGGCCATTCAAAGGTTGTTCCCTGCTCCAGCGTGACCCACGCATGCTGCTTGGAAAGCTGCTCATACAATACCTGTTCGTTCTCTTTCTCTATGAGCTCCACCCCGCATGCAAGGGGATATACCTGTGCGACCGCATCGGGATACAGTTTATCCATCCCCCGAAATTCCAGCGCATGAAATCCCACATCCGCACCAACCTCAAATCGCCGGTCTCCTTCGTTCCAAAAGACGGCTCTGATCGCTTTTTTACTTTTCGCCTTGTTTTCATAAAAAAAGTCTGTGATCTGCTCTTTCTGATCCCATGCTTCCACGGACCGGTCACCGGAATTCATCAGCACATCCATGTTTTCATACGCTTCTAACACCTCCAGATTGTCCATAAAATAATAGATCTCCTTCGTTTCCGACACCTTCGTCAGACCTCTGTTTGTGAGCTCTGCCAGTTTCCGAGTCCCTGTCTCTACCGATTTCTCTGCATCGGGAATCTCACTGAGATCCCCGCCCTTCCTGGCATACGTTGCCAGCAAAGTGAAATACAGTGCCAGGTACGAATCCACGGAATCCTGTGTTTTCTTTGACACCAGCTTCCCCTCTATGATCTCCTGATCACTGACGATCCCCTCGTGTTTGACCAGTTCCTTTGCATGCCACGACAGATAATCCGCCACCATGTGCAATTCTTCCTCCGTGGGCGTTCCGGCCAGCAAGCCAAGGGCAGCCTGACAGGAAAAATACGGAACCACCGTCCCTTTTGCGCTCTCCGTGATTTCGTACAGACACAAAGCCCCCTCCACCGACTGCTGCCCTGCGATCCATCTTTTTTCCCGCTTCATGCACGCGCTGTAGTAATTCAATTTTTTGGCATACTTTTCACGATTCATGTCTCGATACCGTTGATTCAAACGCAAAAAACACCCTGTGATCATGATACAAAGCCCCAGGCAGACCAGCACATGCCGATAACCGCTGTTTGTTCTTCTCTTTTTTCCTGCTCCTCTCATGAATTTCTCCAAATTTCGTAACTGTTCAGTACCTTCACAGTTACCAAATGTCTAATTGATGCACCCGGCATACAGATCCGTGATATGGGTGTCCAAATAGTCCAGCCGTCTGTGGATCGAACGCTTCAGCTGTCCGATCGCCTCCTCATAATCTGCAGGACTGAAATGATATTCGTTCTCTTCCCTCATCAGCTTATCGTAAAACGTATATCCCCAGATCGCATAGTTGCGCTCTACGGCGTCTCCCAGTTCCTCCACATATGCATCAATCCGGTCAAACAGATACGCTTCGCTGAGAATGCCCGCCCGCAAGTCCTCATAACGATCTACAACTTTTTCCACAAAGGCCCGGTCGGAAAGCAGCACCGAAAACCACGCTGCGTCCCGGATAAATATCTCTTCATAATCCTGTGCGAACCACTGGTAATTGTCATAGCAGTTATTGTAGTCCCATGGAGCGATCTGCAGCTTTCCGCCTAATTCCTTGTAGATATAAGTGGACAGGTTTCCAGCATCGTTGTTCATGACCGCCTCGTTTAGGACAACATAGTCCACAAACTGGTCCACATCGATATATGTTGCATATCCATCGTCGGGATCTGCAAACGTATTGCTATACAGTACCCGCTCAAACCGGTCGATATCCCGGGTGATCCATTTCCGCTGCCTCTCCGTGATTTTGTTTGCGGTCGGATAATCGATGAACAGCTCGTTATTTGTCTTTCCGGCGTAATGACCGTAGACATACAAAGGAGCCTCCTCCGAATCACTCCGGTCTCTCTTTACAATGTAGGCGGTCTCGCCGCTTGCCAGACCAAATTCGCACAGGCGCAGACGACTCTCTCCATTAGTGACCGGCTCTATGGCCAGATACACCCCCTGATATTCTCCGTCCAAAAACAATTCGAAATACCTGCAATCCGGCGCCCATGGAAAGATCTCTCTCCCCAGTCCGTATACCAGGCGGTTTCGCAGTAACGTTTTATCCAGAAAAGGACCGTTTAATACCCATTCGCTGTTTTTTCCCATTCCTAAAAACTCATATTCTTTCGATTTTGTGCCTCCTTCTTTCCTGTAAAACTTCATGCGGTATTGCTTTTTGTCAAATTGCGAATAGGAGGACGCGCCCCGGTAATTGAGTGTAGCAAAAGCCCCCCAGTCCGGTGTTTCCATGACAGATCCTGCTTTGCCTCCGGCATCTGTCACCGCAACGCTTACCCGTGTCTTGTTTTCTTTGGTGATCCGCCGCCCTTCCGTGTTGATGTGCACGACGGGCAGATCCGTCTCAAAGACTCCGATCCCGTAATAGTCCAAAAACTCCTCATCCGGCGGTCTCCAGCGGATGGTGTCCGGTTTCACAGCACCGGAAGCTGCTGCCGGTGCTGCCGAGCCGGCATTGCCATTTACAGCTTCCCCCGCACACACCACTGCCATGAGAACTGCCATCATGCCTACGCATGCGATCCATTTTTTCATACCCCGTCTCCGCTTACCTGGAAATATCATCCTGCTGCTCTACCAGATTCACCCTGCTGACACCTTCCAGCTTCATCAGCCGCTGCGAGATATCGATCTTCTGCTTTTCGTTTGCTTTTTTCAGCGTATTCTCCCTGATCTTATAGACCAGCTCGCAGGAATCCGTTGCTGAATTTTTGATGGTCAGATGCGCTTTTTCATGAAAATGTGTATTCACGGTATGTTCGATCTCATTCTGCGCCTCAGGCTTTCCCTGGATGATGAGCAGCTGCTGTCCGGAGGTAACCGACTGTTTGGTAAAAAGCAGAAAGAGAAACAAAAACACGCTGCCCACGCCAACCAGGGCATACTGGGAAACGCCACATCCGATCCCGATGGCAATGGCCCAGAAAATAAAGGCCGCATCCCGGACATCCTTTACCGCCGTCCGGAAACGGATGATGGAAAGGGCACCCACCATACCCAGCGACAGTGCGATATTGTTGCTGATGATGGCCATGATCATGGTGGTCGTGATCGTAATGGCCCCCAGCGTCACATTGAATTTCCGGCTGTAGGCGGGGCCGGAATACGTGATCTTATACACGAACATGATAAAAAAGGATGCAGTTATC
Source organism: bacterium (assembly GCA_028727105.1). GTDB lineage: Bacteria > Bacillota > Clostridia > Lachnospirales > Lachnospiraceae > W0P33-017. The sequence continues at coordinate 23,061 of JAQYOU010000157.1, read as the reverse complement.
GCAACGATATTATTGATCACAATGGTCAGCAGATCCACCGTCCCTTCACTGGCCAGATTTTCTATTATAAATTCTCTCATGAGCTCGTCTCCCATCTTTTACAGATACATGAATCTGGACACCGAATACTTGCTATAGGCTTCCCTGGAAGCATTCAGTGTGCCAAGAAGCAGGTTTAGCGCAGATGGAAAAAAATCATTGTATTTGATCTCAAAAACGCCTGTTTCTCCATCCAAAAGCGGTACGTATGAAGGCTCCTTCTCAAAGATCCCGTAGGGATTCACGCTGCCCCTTAAGTTCCGGTCAAAGGTGATCCTGACATCGCTTGCCGGATACCGGTATGCCGTCCGTTCATACTCCACGATGGTCTTTGGCGCATACACCTGCCCGGTCAGCTTTGTATACAACCGCATCGCCAGCGCCTCCTCTCTTCCAAGCAAAAACTCATACCTGCGCTGCTCCATCAAAAGTGCCTCTTCTTTCGTAAGGGATAGCGCGTATTTGATCCCGTCGGAACCGTTTTTGCACTTATGCTCCAGTCGCGCCGTCTGATCCTCCGTGGAATAAATACGCACGCGCAGCTTGCTTTTTTCCATGACTCCTGCCAGATTGTCGCACAGGTCATTGTCCCCGATGGAATCATAATACTGGGAGCGCACCATATAGCTTCCGTTTTTGCAATAGCTATCCTGCTCCAGCACGGCATCCAGCATGTGCTTAAGCCGCAGGAATGTCTCTTCGGTTATCAGATATTTCAGTTCTTTTCGATAGATCTGTTTCATGTCACATCCCCCTCTTTTTTTCAGTCAGTCCCCGGTGATCCTCCTTCATTCTCGTAAAACCTCAGGAATGCCAGGTCATAGCCCGCGGCGCCCATCTCCGAAGCGCCCTGTGCAAACACCACCTCTGTGATGTGATACGCATCAACGATCGCCTGTAGATCTTCATAAAGCCCGGGATCCTCCTTCACGCTGACCACGTATACCCCGTCATAGTAATCCTTCAGATAGGGGACCAAAAGCTTTCCCCTTTCATCACACAGGACCAGTACATATCTACCCTGATACTTTTTTGCACAGGCCTTCCCCTCCACGATGGCTCTGGTAAAAGGACTGTCAATGAATGCCCCTGTATTCCCGGCAGAAGCAGTGATCAGTGGTTTCTTATATCGCACCTCCTTCCCTTCTTGATCCGTGCGGATCACTTCCACCCGATCCACCGAATCCGGAAGCAGGTAGTAATAGGTCTGGTCCGCCGGAAGCGTCCCGGCCACCTGTTTTTTGAACTCTTCCAGCAATGGCAAAGCGCCAGTGAAGGAAGTATACATGTATTCCTCATACCGGCTCAATGGAAAAGCGTTCACTCCCAGCCGCTCGCACAGGGGTTCCATTCCGTAGCAGGCACCCTTCGCCGTCCAGGAATCCTCCGTGCGAAAGAAGATATATTCTTCCCGATGCTCCTCCAGAACCGGAAGCACATCGACCAAAGCGGCTTTCTCCGGAAGTTCTTCTGTCAGCTGTGTCAGATACGTTTGATAGGTCTCTTTCTCGCCTTCAAAGCCCTCCTCCAAAAAAATACGGTGGGGAACGGGCAGCACATAGACGTGTTTCAGCTTTGGACATGTTTGAAGAATGCCCTCTGTGATGGCAGCGACCTTTTTTGCGTTTTCCGGATCATACCGGAATTTCTGCAGGACACGGTCCTCAAAGCACACAATGGAATCGCTCTCATAGACCACCTGATCCGATAATTCCGTTCCTGTGATCAGACCGTTTCCATCGTACAGATCCTTTTCCAGCGGCTTTTGCTCTGCCGCTGCTTCCTTGGTTTCCCCTGCAAAGATCTGCTGCGCCAGCACACACACAATTGCAAACAAAATTGCAAGCACGATGGAACATCCATATTTGATCGTTGTTTTTCCCATATTACATTTTGCCCCGTCTTCTCAGTTTCAATAGTTGCCTATGTCACCTGCAAAAACATCAGTTCCTCCCTCCCGCCTTTCCCCGCGCCCGGCCGGATACTTCCGCCGCCTTCGCAGCTGACCGATCCGAACACCGCGGTATCCTTGTCAAAGGTAATCGTTTCTCTTGCCACCACAGAGCGGATCCTTCCGGGGCGGCCAAACATTGCCTGCTTTTCTGCAATGATATTTCCCTGCGTGAAGACATTCCCAAGCACTGCGGCACCTGCTCCAATGAGCACATCCTCTTCTGCAAACAGATTGCCGCATACCACTGCCCCGTCACATACACGCACACCTTTTCGGGAACAGATGTCCCCTTTCACGATCACATCCTCCATGATCGTCAGATCCTGATCTGTCACGATACTGATCTCTGCTTCCTCTCGCTCATTGACCATTTCGTGATCCACCGCTTTGATGTTTTTTACAACGGGCTGCGGCCCGGCCGGCTCCAATATATCGGACTTTTTTTCATCCATCGGATCTTTCAGATCATCCGGATGCTGCCCGATGAAAATCTCCGGCGCATATAACCGGTGAAACCTGCAGCCCGGCCCGACACAGAGCCGTTTTCCTGCCGCCGCACTCATTCCCAGATCGCAGTTGTCATACACAGTCAGCGTCTGCTCCGCATCCACCCACCGCTCGACGGTAACACCGGTGCCAAGGATCATCCGCTCCCTGGCGCAGGCCGCCCGGAGCCTGACATTCTTCCCGGAAAAAACAATATCCCGGGCTCCATAGATCTCTTTGCGAAACGCTTTCACGTTTTTGGGCGCGTAAAAGTCTTTGGTACGGCATATGACCATCTCATCCACCGTGTCAGAGTAATATCTCGCCACATCTCCATCCACAAAGACTTCTTCCTTTGACAGCCGGATCCTATGCCCCTTCACATTGGGCAGATTGTTTTCCACCAACTGCGCAAAGGCTTTTCCAAAATACCTGGCATCCTTCGTTTTCTCCTTGCGGATCTGCAATACACTGCCCTTTTTACCAAGACAGTACACGGCGGCACCCACAAACGGAGCCGTCAGCATCACAATGAACACGATGGCAAGGATCACGATATACTTCACTCTGCGTTCCCCCCCTTTTATGCATTCTTTTTTCCTGTAAACCGGGCCGTTTTTGCCCAGCGCACCCTTCTCCTTGTGATCACATCTGCAATTGCATCCAAAAACCCCAGGCTGATATACCACATATAATAATAGAAATTAAACAGCAGCAACGGCAGCAGAAATGCTTCCCCCGGGATACCATCCAAAAACAGGGCGGTACCTATCTCGAAGAAGGGCGCAAAGTTTCCGAAGGAACAGTAGATGGCCAAAAACAGCAATACCCACCAGCCGCTGAACAGATTCATTTCCCCAAGGAAGAACAGGATCAGGGAGCACACCTGCCCCAGCAGCATAAGAAACGGCACCGCATAGACAAACAATAGTAACACGCCATCCACTTTTTCCCGGAAGGTCATGTTTTTTGAGGCTATCGTTTTGAACAGGTAACGAAACAGTACCCGATTGTGACCTCTGGACCATCTTCGGATCTGCCGTGCACGCACCTTCCATGTCTCGGGTGCCTCTTCATAGCACTCTGCGGAATTCGCATAGATCACTTTCCAGCCGTTTGTGTAAAGGCGATAGGTTAATTCTGTATCCTCCGCTAATACCGAAGGATCAAAGCCCCCCATGTCACGCATCACATCCTTCCGGAACCCGCCCACGGTCCCGCCGTATTGCGGTATGGTCCGAAGATTATAGCGGGCCTGCTGATCCACCTGATAGCCTCCGGATCTTTCCAGATTGATAAGTCTTGTCAATACATTTTTATTGGTATTGTAGGGAATAACCCTTCCCATGACCGCACCCACCTCCGGATTTTCAAAAGCGATGGCCAGCTGTTTTAACATGTCCTTCGCCGGGCGGTAATCCGCATCAAATACGAGGATGATCTCCCCCGTGGCAAGCTCCATGGCATCGTTTAATGCCGCCGGCTTTCCCCGTTCTTCGCAGTCCCTATGAAGGGGCCGGATAAACTCATACTTTTTGTGGTACTCATCCAAAAGCTCTTTGGTCCGGTCGGTGGAATTGTCATTCACCGGAATGATCTCCAGACGATCCCTGTCGTAATCGCATGCCAAAAGCGAATCCAACACATAAGAAAGCACCTGCTCCTCATTATGCATGGGGATCACCACCGTGATCGACTTCATATCACTGGAATAAATATCGTTGTAATACAGCCTTTGACGCCCGGCCATTCGGTTCAGCGCAAAAACGAAATGCCTGACCACATAGATCACGATCAAAACGATCAGAAAGATCATATAGCCCTTGATGATTGTTACGACCATTTCCATACCCCTTTCTTCTTCCCAAATTCATAATCATTGATGTTTTTATTCACAAAAATCGCATAGATGGCAACAAAATAGGAGTAGTCAAACATTGGGCCAAAAACAAAAAACAAAAGAGCCATATATAGAACGGAATAACGATATAGTATGAACAGAAACAGAATATATCTGACTGCACCAAAGATCAGTGAATAGGCTATGATGGAAAGAAACGTCACTAGTTTCCAAAAATATCCGTTTTCTCCAATAAAGGTTGTGACAAGTCCCGCGAGAACGATAAACGTCAGCCAGATGCCGGTCTGCTGCTTCAGATAGAGCTCCGAATACTGCCCTGCCGTATACGGAAAACGATCTGCCGCAAACAAAAAGTACATGCAGCTTACCATATGTATCACGATGGCAAACAAGGAAAAAATGGCAAATGGTCTGCTGCCTTTTCTAAGCACGAATATAAGAAGAAGCAGCAAAAAACAGATCCCCATATTCCAGAGGATCATAGAAATTGTCGGATAAACAGTAGATAGTTTTATATATGACATGCGGCTTAGGATCGAATATGCCGTCGATACGATATGCATGTTTTCTGCTGCGATCACCTTTGACAGCAGTTCTGTCCCTGTCCTTGTGATCATGTCAGTCAGAGCATCCAGCATCATAAGGAATATGATTGTTGTCGGAAGGATCAGTAAGCACGCGAGCACTATAGTCCTTTCCCACCTGATCTGTAATCTTCGATACGTTCGTGCGTAGTAGATCTTTTTCTTGCTGTCCATATGTAAGCCTCTCCTGTTTTTGATTTTCATATATTCAGGCCTGTAGCTGCCTGTGATCACTGCGTTTCAAAAAACCATCTTGCATTTATTATATGCAGGCTTGTTTTGGATTATGATGACATTAAAAAGAATGCGCTTTTTAAGTTTCCTATACGGCAAAAGACGACAAAAAAAGTTCCTGCGCGCCATGCACAGGAACTTTTTTATGTAAATTTTTCTACTGCAGCAGTGCTGCCATCTTAGCCAGGCGCCCGATCGCCTCATCGATCGTTTTTTCTTCTCTTGCAAAGTGCAGTCGGATCAGATGGTTTACATCCTCTTTGAAGAAGCTGGAACCGGGAACTGCTGCTACTCCGATATTTTTGATCATCCACTCACAGAACTCCAGGTCTGTGTAGCCTGCAAACTGCGGGAGATCCAGAAAATCCTGAATATCAATCAGCACGAAATAGGTTCCCTGCGGAATGTTGTGCTTTAACCCGATCCGGTCCAATCCATCCAAAAGACAGGCACGTTTCTTTGTGTAGGTTTCCAACAGTTTTTCGTAATATGAATCCGGGAAATTCAGGCCTGTCACAGCCGCCTCCTGCAGCGGTGCTGCCGCACCAACCGTCAGGAAATCATGTACTTTTTTTGCTGCTTCGATCACCTCTTCGGGTCCGATCAGATAGCCGAGACGCCATCCGGTGATGGAGTATGTTTTTGAAAGTGAATTACAGGTGATCGTATGCCCGTACATACCCGGCAAGGATGCCATACAGGTATGATGGTTCGGTGCGTAAACCAAATGTTCATACACCTCATCCGTCACAACAAATGCATCATATTTAACAGCTAGTTCACCGATCTGCATCAATTCTTCGCGGCTGAACACCTTGCCGCAGGGGTTCGACGGGTTACATACGATGATCGCCTTTGCGCCATCCTTGAAGCCCTGCTCGATCAGACTGATATCAAAACCGTATTCCGGCGGCACAAGCGGAATATAGGTCGGGTCTGCTCCGGACAAAATGGCATCTGCACCATAATTTTCATAAAACGGTGAAAAAACCATCACTTTATCTCCGGGGTTACAGATGGTCATCATCGCACACATCATCGCCTCGGTTCCACCACAGGTCACAACGATCTCTGTTTCCGGGTTGATCGTTCTTCCGATCGCTTTTCCCTGCTTCCTTGCAAGCGCTTCTCTGAAATTTTTTGCACCAAAGGTAACAGAATACTGATGCGGTCCTGCATAGGCAGCCTTTGCCAGCGCATCCATGATCTCCTTGGGCGGATCGAAGTCCGGAAATCCCTGAGACAGGTTGATCGCATCATATTCATCACTGATACGTGTCATACGACGAATGACCGAATCGGTGAAGGTACCGACTCTTTCACTTAATTTAGGCATGTTCTTTCCTCCTTTTCCAACATTTCTTCCCAGATTACTTCGTGCAATTGCTTTAAGCACAATATCCTGACACACGTGCACCTGCATTCCGCTCTCACTTTTGTGGGTGCCTTTTACATTTAGTCCTTTTTAACCTGCAGGATACTGCTCCATCTATGTCTTCGCGCAAATCAAGGATTTTTACGAATCTGCCCGAGTTAGTAATACCACCGTCTCCATGGTACTTTTGTTGTCCCAATCAAGTTCATATAATTCCTGACCATTGAAAAACACAGGAAAATGGAACTTAAGACTTCTTAGAATCCTTCCATCCTCTTGTTCTGTCTCGTAGATGTTTACTTCCTCAAGAAAGCTCTTCATAAATATCTTCTTCTCCATATCCGTAAATCTGTCGTACAGTTTATCAAAGAATAATAAGAACTGATACACATTATCACCGGATATCTTTTCCTGCTTAATATTATAAAATCTTGTCTCCACTGCTTCAATGGAAGTTTCAATTTCCTCTATCTGATCATAAAACTTATCCATTCTGACTTGCATATCTTCGTATTTCTTATCGTAGTGTTTATCAGATACAGACAGATTATCCATCTGATTTGCCAATTTATTCTTGGCTCCGATTACTTGCTTTAAGCGCTCCTGCAAACCTGTATGCTCTCTGTCCAGCTCCTGTGTATCAATGCTTTGACCGATATGCTTCTGAATCTCTGTTTTAAACTTGGGATTGTTTACAAGCTTACGAATAATTTCTTCCACCGCCGCATTAATTTTTCCCTCATTCCACTGCTTTCTATAAGTACACTTATGACCATTCACATAAGTTCTGTGTTTGCAGGCATAGTAAAAATAATCCCTGTAGTAACCACCATCTGGATGTTTCTTTCGATTCACATTTCCATACATACCACTTCCACATATAGGGCATTTGATAATACCGGATAAAATATGCTCGTGATCCAGACTATGGGTTTTGATATTTGCAACACCTGTTTCCTGTCTCTTTTTGTGCACCTGATTCCACAATTCTTCTGAAACAATTGCCTCGTGAATACCATCATTTATCATGTAATTATCCTGTTTTACCACATAATATTCGTTCCTTGTTCCCGGAATCTTCTCATTCTTTCTTCTGCCAAAAGCAAGCTTGCCACAGTACACAGGATTATCTAAAACACCTTTTACAAAGGATGTAGAAAATCCTTCAATGGTATTATTCTGGCGAAGCTTTTTCTTGTATCCACTGTTGTTTAAGAATGTGGCAATCGCTGCAATTCCCATGGTGGTATTGGCAAACTTATCATAAATAATTCGTATAACCTCCGCTTCGTCCTCAGCTATGTGCAACTCACCATTGATAAGCTGATAACCATAAGGCGCAAATCCACCATTCCACTTACCTTCTCTTGCTTTTTGCTTTCGACCTTCCATGGTCTGAACTAATATATTCTCTCGTTCAATTTCTGCCACCGCAGATAAAACGGAAATCATAAGCTTTCCTGCGTCCTTAGAACTGTCAATACCATCTTCCACACAGATAAGATTAACACCAAAATCCTGCATTCTCTGAAGGGATGATAATACATCGGCCGCATTTCGCCCGAATCGGGATAATTTGAATACGAGGACAAAATCAATGTTGTCTTTATCCGATTCGATATCCTGAAGCATTTGTTGGAACTGCGGGCGCCCTTCTACACTTTTACCAGACTTACCTTCATCGGAGTATTCTCCGGCGATAATCATATCCTGATAATTGGCATATTTATGCAATTTATCTTTTTGCGCATCTAAGCTGTAGCCATCTACCTGCATGGAAGGGGATACACGCGTGTAGATGTAGCATTTTAGTTGTTTGTTCATGGGCACACGACCTTTCTGTTGTCTATCTAAAATATTACTTTAACCTAGATTATTCACGGCATAGCCGTGAATAATCTAGGTTAAACTTTTCTTTTCCAATAGCCGAATTCAACATGTTTAGCTTATTAGTTTTGCCAAGCCTACAGTCTTCTATCAGTTTGTCGCTTAATACACATTTTACTTTCTTTGTCGAACCAACAAATGCCTCGCTGAACACTATGTTGTATCCGCCATTCTCCTTCTGAAATACCTTCCCCTTGCCAAAATAGACATACCGATACTTGTCCTTATCCGTAATTTCATTATGTCTCTCTATCCTTTTAAACAAATACCCCAATTTATATGTATAAAACTGCTTTTTCTCAAACTCTACCATTACTTCATCTTCAAACAATGTCCCGTTTCTAAAAGCATTAACAAATGCGCAAACCAACGAATTCAAACAATAGTAATTAGTTTTTCTTTCTTGGAAATTATCCCGTTTTCTTCTCAGTTGTTTCTTTATTTCGATATGACTATTTGATTGCCCCATCGGTAGTATATGTTCTATAATTCTATGCCTTTCAGGTCTCGTCATATGAAAACATATTTCTTTACCTATTTTTGCTGCATTTCCCTCTTTATTTGTATTATTTCTGTTTATATCTTTTTCTTAAAACTCCCTAAATACTTCACACGAATCACTATGCATGTTTTCATGTTGAGACATTATAAAATGAGGAATGCGCTTTCTGTCGGTGGCAAACGTATCCATATTCTTACATGTGATTCCTGCAGAACAGTTTTTTCCGACACAAATAAATGCCTTTTTATCCTTTAATACTCCTTCCATCCATAATTCATTGGCTTCTATTGCATCCACAGAATCATTAATTTCCAAGCTAAATGCCATTTCTATCTTTGCCATAATCTTATACCTTTCATTTTCTGTACTAATTTATACATTACTCATTCTAATTCTTTTTCAATCTCTTCAATCGACGGTAAACTGCTCTTTAATTCCTCCGGAAGAGCACTTACCATCTGATTTTTCCATTCTGCCACTCCGATTGGATTCTGATATCCGGCAAGTGAATACTCCACAACAGTCTTATTTTTCCCTTTTACCAGCAACAACCCTATGGTCGGCTTATCATCCGGATGACACATAATATCATTAACTGCATTTTGATACATATTTAGCTGACTAACAAATCCCGGTTCAAAATCACACGCCTTCAACTCAATAACAACATAGCAACGCAATTTCAGATGATAAAATAACAAGTCCATATAAAAGTCCTGTCCACCTACTTCTAAATGTACCTGTCTACCCACAAAAGCAAATCCTTGTCCTAACTCAAGCAAAAACTTCTGTATATGTTCAATTAATTGCTGTTCTACTTCTGCCTCTCGTCTTGGAATATCCGTTCCTAAAAAATCAAAGAGATATGGATCTTTAAATATCTGATTAGCCATATCAGATTCCAAAGGTGGCAATGCCACAGAAAAATTATTTGTACTTTTTCCTGTGCGCTCCATAAGACCAGATTCGATCTGCAACTCTAAAACTTTACTGCTCCAACCATTCTCAATGGTTTTGTATGCGTACCAAACACGGCTCTCTTTACTATCCAACTTATCCAATATCATACGATTTGTTCTCCAAGGAATTTGTGCCACAACCTGTTGCACAAATTCAAAGTCCGACCAACACTCTGCAAACTTACGCATATATTTAATATTTCTAGGAGAAAAACCTGACATATCAGGAAAAGCATCCTTTAGGTCTTGTGCCATCCGGTCAATAACCTTTGCTCCCCATCCTTCCTTTTCCTGCTTTTCAAGTATCGCCTTTCCTATGTTCCAATACAAACAAATCATGCTTGAATTTGCATTTAAAACAATGGTCATTCTCTGCTTTTTAATCTTCTCTTTTATATCATTTATAAATTCCAAATAACCGTCACTCATTTCAGATAAATTTGGAGCTACTGGAAAAATAACCCCATCTTTATCTTTTCCCATATGCCTTCTCTTATCCATAAAAAACCTCCTACAAATTGTGCCACAGCCTGTGGCACAATTACTAATACATTATTTGTTAGCAACGCTATCTTCCTTGTCATCCTTGAACCTTTTATCACACAACCTCTCCATTTCAACCTTATATGCCATCAATCGCAAAAGATACTGCGGAACCCTTCTATTTCCCAATTCCCAATCTGTTTCCGTCATATAAGGAATTTCAAAGTATTCACAAAATTCTTTTCTATTCATGCCGGTACTTTAACCTACACTAAATCAGCTTCTAAAAGCTCACATAATTCAATCTCACGTCCACTTAACTTATACTTCAGCAAATTACTAATACGGTCATCACAGGTAATGAAAAATAACTGCTCCATAGTCGCTTTCGATGACATCTGATACTTAAGTAAATCCATGAACACAAGCATATTTACATCATCCATGCATGCAGTCAGATCATCGATAAAATATACCTTCATCTTTTCACGGTCATTTCTTGCATTGATGCCTGCAAAAAAATGAGCCAGCATAAAGACACTAATCTGACCATTACTTAAAATATTAACGATGTTCTTGCCTTTATCATCAACCAACGAGATACCCTCATTCTCCTGAACAATGTTAATTCCATAACTTGAATTAATTCTTGTCAGCTTATTATAGAACTTGCCAAGAGTTGGACCTACCTTTTCGTACTCATCTTTCGAAAGTTTCTCTACAATATCCCTAATGTCTTTTGCTCTCTGAGATGCAATATCTTTCAGCTTCTGAAGTTCTTCGATTTCCGCATCAAGGTTCTGATTCTTCTTATTAGCCTCCTCTAGCTTCTGATTCAGGTCAGATAAAGTCTGATTTGCAAGAATACTATCAATAGAATTGAGCTTTGACACAAGCACATCATAAGAAAAATTCCAAACCTCATAGGATCTGGTAACGAGATTTTTCACCTTTGCATATGTCTGCTGCACCGTCTCATTTTCAAACTCGTAACCTAAAACCGTCAGAATCTGCTGATAAGCATCTCTAATCTCCTGCTCTTTGGATTCTTCTAAAAGTGCACCCTCTACAGCAGCCAATAATTCCCCTACCTTTTCTGAACTCAATTCTTCTACATTGATCTCTTTTCTGGTTTTCTGTAATTTCTTGACCTCATCAAAATATGGCTGTATCTCATCCTTCAGGACTTTTAGGTCGCCAATCTCAGTCGCTAATGTTTCCTTTTCTTTATCCACTACAGTTTTTGCGCGATTAATAATTTTCTGATAAAGAGCATCAATCTCTGCCTGTAACGAGGTCTTTTCTACTTCTTTTACACTAACAGTTTCTCCGTTCTGCCTGATATAATCATCGGCTTCCTTAAGAATCAATTTCTCCTCCATAGTAGCAAATGACTCCGAACCACAAACAGGACATCGAACAGCACCATTCTCTTTGAAAGCAGTATCTCTATGTTCAATCACCACTTGTTTATTTGCCGAAAGAGAAGATAGTAGCTTCAGCATCTTATTATTCTTGCTAAGTAACTCAATCTCGTCAGAAAGTTCCTTCACTTTTTTCTCTTTCTCATTAATTGCCTTCTTATCCGCATCAAAATCTGACTGCGTAAAACCTTCATTATCTAAAGCAATCACTGATTCACCATCCTGAAGAATCGTATCCTTCGAAAGAGACAAACTCTTCAATTTTCTAAATTTTATTTCAAGAGTTGTAATTGCATCTGTATTCTTCGAAAATCCAGCTTTCACTGCACGACTAATAGACTCTCCTTTCGTTTCCCAATAAGAAGCAATCTCTTTGATAACAGACTGCTGGCTCTTTAAAGCCTCATTTTCTACAAGTTTAGAAATTACTTCTTTTGCCACCTGATAACCACAGTTTTCCACTTCCGCTTTTTGCTCAGTTAACTCCTCCTTATTCAGACTAGCAATCTCCGTCGTCTCATCTGGATAAAAAATAATCTCAGGATATGAAATTTGCTTCGCATCCTTACGAGCTTTCGCTAACTGCTCTTCATGGGTCTTAATCACTTCCTGCGATACCTTCTGTTTTGACTTATCCTCAATATAGCGGTCCACATCCACAGCAAAAATATCTAGATTCTCCGCAATCTGTTTCTGCTCATCATAGTTTGTAATAAACTCACCAAAGAAATCCTTCATATCCTTTCTCTTTTTGCTTTGCACATTAAATGACTTCTGAACATCACAAAAATGAAAATTATAGAAACTATCTCCTACGTATTCTCGAATAAATTGTTTCGCTATTTCTTCATTTTCATCAATTGTAACCTTAGATACCCTTGGATTTAATTCATCGCTTGTCTGCTCTCTGCAAAGAATTGTCTCCTTTTCTCCGTCAACTAACCAAAGAACTACCCTAACTCTCTCCCTTGTTCCAGCATCTCGGTTCTTTAGAATGCCATCGGTATTGATCTTACGATCAGCATCATTGGTACTCCTGGTATCAAAAGCAGTTTTTAATCTTCCAATATTGCCTGTCAAACACCACTCAATAGCATCGATAGTTGTTGTCTTACCAACTCCATTTGCAGCAGAAAGAAGCACAACCGATTTACCATCAAAATCAATTGTTTTATCGCGAAATCCTCTGAAATTTACCATTCTAATCTTGCGAATAATCATCTTTCCAGCCACTCCTTAATCTTCTCATAATCCTGTACCTCAAAAGACTTATCTAGTACGCCTTCTTTTTCTTTTCTGTTCACTTTTTTCCGTTTCTTTTCCAGCAGTTCCAAAAGATCCTCATTCTCCGGAAGTAACTGACTCAGTTGTTTCATCTGCTCCTCATCTGGTGCAAATGCATCTACTGGAATCATATGGAATGGTAATTCAATAACCTCATCATCATCAATTACAATCTGCTCCTTATCTGCCATATCGCCCTTAATGATGATTTTTCTTGATATCAACAAATTGCCTTCTCTGCTCTTATCTGGAGTATCTTCGGAATAAACAATCAACTGCACAATATTATACTTTAATTTATGAAGCGCTTTTGATTTTTCATTAATAATCGTAAACACACGAATTCGATCATCCCAACAATCGCATAATGAATCAATCTCCTCCAAGTCTCCATCCAGAAGAAAAAACAATTCATCTCTCTGCTCGCTAATGAAAATACTTAATAACTCTTCCGGCTTATGATTTAACTCAAAAATATCCTCTAGATCAATCTCATATTCAGAAGCGGTATCACCAACGAGAATATCCTTATAGCCACTTTTCTTAAACTCTTCCTGTAATATCATAACTATTCTCCCTCTTTGACACATTGCACAGAAAAGATGCAATGACTGCAAACATCCGTTTTGTCCCACTCACCCTCTCCAATTCCAATACAATCCATACATTCAATATAAAAACTATCTTCTCCAAGATCCACAACCGTAGGATTCTCATTTACGTTTGCCGTACTGTATTTATAATAGTTTTTACCTCGCATAAGTTTGCTATCCGCAAAGAACCATTTTCCAGGTCTTTGTGACATATTCACCATGCGTGCCACAATCCTTCGTTTTACACCATTAAAATCTCCCCCTGCCCTAGGAAGAATCACAGTACGATTTATGCATTTATCTTCAGGAAAATTTAGACAAATATATTCAGTTACCCTCGGAACCATGTAATAAAATGGATTTAGCAATTCCGAATGAGCAGAAATCTCCGTCACTTCATGCACCTTTTCCTGACAAATGTTTAGCATAATCTTCCACAAATAACTCAAAAAATTAAGAAAGTCCCTTTTACACTCGGCCATACAGCGCAATCTATCATCTACAATCGCTCCCCTATAGCTTGCAATCTTGCCAGCTTCGTCGACGCTTAATGTGTTCAATAATTGATACTGACCATCCACAGTCTTACTCATTTCATTTATCCATCGGATTGTATTCTGGTAAATCAAGTTCAACATATGAGTCTGTAGATCTGAAAGATCATTGTGATTAATAACCTCACCATACTCCTCACAAACAATGCTCACCAGATAACTTGCGATTGTCTGTTCCGTCCTCGTCTTGGTAGATTCCGCCATATATTGATCAAATTCTTTTTTATCTACCTTCATCTGATCAAAACAGGGATTAACTAACATGTAACGCCGCTGCATATACGAAATCGCAAGCCCCAGCAGAATCAACTTCCAGCACTCATCGTTCCCATCCTTATCAGGATTCGGATAAGCTTTAGCTAAAGCTTCCATCAATTCCTCTTTATACTGATTGATATTCGATTTGTGGAAGATATCACACTTTGTAACAAACTCTTTCAGAGATTTCTCCGAGGCCATCGTTGCAAAAAGTTTTTCCTTCTGTACAGCCTTTTTATTCGATATATAAACATTTTTTCTTAGCCAGGTTTCCGAATCCACAGTATCTGGATAAGTCACTGACTTTGGAAGTTCATTTCCAAGGCCAATATACCTTTTCATCTCATCAAGCGTTGGTTTTTCAACCTTTGTCTCTCTATGAATATAAAGACTCGGGATTGATGTCAAGGTACTATGAAGCATCTGAAGACGGAGATACTGATAATAAAGATCTGTCGAAATCTCTTTCATATTCGGATTTGTGTTCGGATAATACTTCACTTGAATAAACTCAAATGTACCATTCTCGAAAAAAACATCTACATCCTCCAGATATTCTGAGCAGACATACTCGACTTGATTTTTAAGGAGACACATAATGGTAACATAATCCTGAAACAAAAATCCTCTAATCTTACTCGTGGCATCTCTGTCCTTATCACCATCATACATGACTGATAATTTATCTAATTCCATTTTTGTAAACACACTCACGAATCGTTCCCCCTTCTCCTCAAATCCAAAGTCATTAAGCATATTCTTTGATATGTAAACAAAGTCATCTGTTATCAAAATACTGCCGCTATAAAATGAAAATTACGCCAAGCATATTTTATAAAATCACAGTATAAAAGTAGCATAAAGCACTTCTTTGACATAGAATAAAAACATATTTATATACCTTTCATCTCATATGAAACAAGTCCATAGCAGACAATCTAAATGTTTTCCTATATCATCTGATAATATTTTAATGCTTCCACGATCGCATCCTCTTTCTCCTTTGGACACTGTGGCTGCTTCGCATTCCCTGATTTAGGCAAATTATAATTCTCTCGCTCTATAATTCCGCATTTAGCCTTCACCTGGGCGATATTCAATGAAGAAACCTTCATCCCATCATTATGCTTTGCCACATACTTCTTTATCTCCTCATAAGTAGCCTTCCTCTCAGCCGCCGTTAAATCCATCTCGTCCATATCCAGTGTTACATTCACATGATGCTTCGCTTCATGAAGTTTGGACAAAAGACATACCGTCTCGACATGGCACGAGAGGATAGGAAGTACGTCATTTCTCGGTCGGTTCGTCCAACTTAATCCACTGCTATTTTTAGTGTTATGGTCGTATGAGGGAACATATCATCACTTCTTTTCCTCTCGACTTTTCATAAAAAATTTCGATCAAATATTAACTTCTTTATAAGCAAATCATATTTTCTTTTGTGTAGAAATACCTCGCATTTTTTGAATCCCCCGTATGAAAGGATTATCTGAATCTGAATAAAAAGTATTACCACTAGTTGCAACTCTGGAATATCCAACAAATCCCATATTGATCCATGTTGCACAACAGCAGCCTAAATAGTCGGAAATATGTTTTGATATAAAATTAGCCCTTTTATCTCGAGAAAAAAGGCGTCTTAAATACAATTGCGAAAAGATATCAATCTCTATATCTCCCAACATACATTCTCTTTTTCCATATTGCTGGCGCATCGCAATATGTGTTTCATCGAGTTTTCTTGAATTTGAATCCAATCCTTTCGCAATAATTTTCCTTACTTGTTGCATCTGCTGTGCATTCAGTTTTGGACTATTTTCTGATAATGTAATATAACAAACAGGCATTTTATCCTCCTATTTCAACTTAATTTCATACAAAACACCAGTTTGATGATAATGGGCCATAGTCTTAATCATTCTACCACCAAACTTATTCACAATATGTTTTGAAATATCATTATCACTGCGTATAACACCATATATAGTTTCGATTCCTTCATCTTGGCATCTATCAAATAAGTACTTTAGTAGCTTACTTCCAATTCCTTTTTGGGTATAGTCTTTTCCAAGAAAAATCACATATTCTAGTTGTCTTTTTTGTTCGTCAAGAACTTGCAACCCCATTTGCCCAACTAGATGTCCATCAATAAAAATAGCATGAACACCAAAACCATACTTTTTATAATGCCCTATGCGGAATTGTAATAAAGCTTTATAATATTCGTCAGACATTTCCTGTCTTTCCCATGCGAAATTTTCATCACCACGACCTAATTCAATAAATTCATTTAAATCATAGATATTAAACTCTCTTCCAAAAATATTATCAACATTCCATCCGTCAGCCTTGAGTACATTTTTGGCATAATCCAATACTTGATCATATGGTTCTTCAGTGAAAAAACACGGATAATGATTGCTCCTAAATCTTACTAATTTAATTTTATGTTCTTCTAAAGTATAGAAAGGCACCGTAGAAATGTCCTTTATATTTCCTGGCCATTTTTCAGACCACGCGACACCATTCCAAGCATAATTCATTGCTAATGCAAATTGACCTTCTTTAGGATGAACTGTACATCTAATAGATTCAGGGAAAAATTTTTGTAGCAAATTTGTCCACTTTAACATAAGATTTGTAGCAGCATACTTTACTGCTGCCTCTTCTGCAAGCTTATGATACCAGTCCCAAGCCACCAACAAATCCTCCTTGATATCATTACGACTACATCTGATAATACTCCATGCATCAACATCACAATAATCTTCCAATAATTTCCGGGAATTCATATTCCACTTCATACCTTGAACGAGTCCTTGGAAAAAATCTTCTCTCTTAAACCGATTACTAATTACCTCCTCTATACATTCAATAATTTTGCTAACTTCTCCACTTTCATCTGCTCGCTCAATAAGATCCTTTAAATCAATTATTGAAACATCACCTTGAATATTCAATTTATTCCTAAAGTCATGCAATCTCCATTGATAATCATCAACATCTTTGGAATCTATATAAAAAATATCCTGATATAAACGCCCATCTGAAAGTACCAGTGCTTCTGCTCCAAATGGATGAACTTGATATAATGCCTGAATAAGATTATGCAATCGTATCAAAAATGATATTTCACTAAAATCAACGCAAGATGCATCATATGGAACCCTAAATCTATTTTGATCCTTAAATGGAAATCCCGGTAAAATAAACAAAAGACGTTTCTTTTGTTCAAGCAACGGTAAAACACGACTAATAAATATGTCTTTATCGTTGTTAGCAGCATTTCTAGAAGAACCGATTTGGGGATTACACAATAACCCATAAATGCATCTTGCCATTTCAGTATATGAGTCATCTTTTGGCAATTCCAGCTTTAAAAAATTTTCCCATTCACTGTTATGTAAAAAACTCTCAAGATATTCATCTGGCAATAAAATCTCCCCATCTATTTTAGGTAGAAAATTCTGCGGCGTATCACCAACTGCGCCCATCGCCTCTTCTCGGATAAAGAGTTTTAAATTATCTTCTATCCATTTTTCGTTAGGAACATATTTACATAATTCAAATTTTTCTAATATATATTTTACTGGGCATCTCGACATAGAAGCATATGGATCAAATTGTATTATGCGAGATGTTCTCAAACCATATTTTCCTTCAAAACTTTTCCAATATCGCTCGAGTTTAGAGTTACTGTATCTATTTCCCAATGGTTCAACTATGCTATAATTATCAGCCATATATGCTTCCTCCATCATACACCTTCCAAAGATTTAATAATTGACGTTTCGGTGCTTTTGAAATCCAGTTCAAGTATTGTGATGGGTAGAATGTGAATGTAGTCACATTTGTTGTCTCATTTATCATCTCTGTGGAACTCTCAACCAACAGATTACCTTTATCATCCTCAAATCTAATAATAGTATGAACCATTGAATTCCATTTACGACCAATAGTAGGAATATTTGCAGAATATGTACTAAATGTAAACACCCCATTTTTGTGAGTTTTTTGCACGGGAAGTTCATCACTCCATTCACCTTGCATAGTGACCATCTGAAATGTCTTATCCGACAAAGAATCAACAATACTATTAGAAATTCGCAAAATTATATTCTTTTCATCATCTTTAGATAAATTAATTGCTTTTGCCATAATAATAGGAGTTTCGGTTGAACCATTGGGAAAACGATAGCTTGTAGTAAAAGAAATAGTTTCAGTAAAAACCTTTGGTAATAGCGTAACAGCTAAAAACTCCGATAATTGAGATGAAGGTGAGGGAGCCAAATAGGCAGCGGTTCCAAATCCAGGATACTCTGCCAAAAGAGGTTCTAATATTTCTTCTCCCAAGTACCTTGATATGACACGAGTATTTACCTCAATAAAATCCAATTTAACTAAATGTGTTCGGATTTTATTGCATATCTTACTAAGCATCACTAATGATTCCTGTTCAAGAATATCTAATTCTTTATTGAGCTGATTGATTTCCTCAAGGAATTCTACACTATCAACATTACCCAGGCACTTTTGTCCTTTACGATCTAACGATACGCTTGCGTATATTCTAACTCTTTTTCCTTTTGTAAACATGTCTTTGGAATAATGCCTCTGATTATTCCAAAAGCTTACGTTTACTAACCCAGTTAAATCTTTTAAAGAAATTCCAAAATTATCCTTTTTCCCCCATTTGTCAGAGATAATACCTGTAACACATACAGGGTCATTTTCTGAATATTGTAGTAAATCTCTACTTAATATTATCTGATAGTCGCCCATTTTTACACCTCAACACACAAAAACAATCTACAATCTTTGTATCAAATTGCATATTGCTTGAATGTCATCATTGCTAGTATAGTAATGTGGTGATATACGAAAAACATATTGAACCCCATTTTTCGGGAAGAAAATAGGGCAATCCCAATCACAAACATACGATACAATGAAATTCTCTTTCTCAATTAACTCTTTTACCTTTTTTTCCTGCTTTGGGTCTTTCATATAAAAACCCACTACTCCTGTGCTAGAATTTTCACTTCCAACTAATACCAAATTCGGATTTGAAACAACAAAACTCCTGATATAATTTGCCTTCACACATACTTCTTGTGCTGCAACATCAATACCATAATCCAAATACTCTTGAATAGCATTTGCCAATCCTAAAAGCGAAGCAGTACTTTTTTCCCACAACTCAAATTGCTTAGCATCATCTCTAACTTTGACATCCACAACTGTACCAAACTCATCAAATACTAAATCTGCAGACGCCAAATCTATCTGTGGCGTATGAATTGGAGCATTTCTGCGCACATACAAAATGCCTGTGCCTCTTGGTCCCCTTAACCATTTACGCCCCGCAGTCACATATGCGCAACAATTGATTTTTTGAACATCAACTTTAATTTGTCCGACAGCTTGGCATCCATCTACTACATATGTAGCACCATACTTCTGAGCAAGTATTCCAAGTTCCACAACAGGATTAACAATGGAGCCTTGAGCAGCCACATGGCTGACTGCCAAAATAGTACCACCTGACTGCAATGCCTGTTCAACATCATCCAAACTAAAATGTCCTTCACTATTACACTGAATAACCTTTATGCCACAATGTGTCCTTTTGACAATATCATAGATAGTAAGGAGATTTGTTCCGTATTCGCTTGACAAAGTGACAATTACATCTGATTCCTTAATATCCAAACCATATATAATCAAATTCCAACCTCGACTTGCACTGTCAATAAAAGCAATTTCATCTTTTGACTCTGCATTTAGCAAATTTGCTGCAAGCGAATAGAAATTATTCACTGCATCAGACTTTATTGTTGCAGCTTTATATGCACCAACATTCATTTCAAGATTCATATGATCGGTCAAGGTTTTATATGTTCCTTCACTCATAAGCCCGGCACCAGCATTATTAAAATACATATAATCCATCACTATACCTCCAATACATCAATAGCTTTAGCAACTGCTAATCCTAATTCTCGTAATTCCCAAATGGTAGGTTCAGTCCCATCATCAATAATCATGCCCCTAAGTTCCAAATCTCGAACAGCATTTCTTAATTCCATTTCTGGCACATTTACCATTTTTGAAATGTCTGCCGCAGATAGTTTACACCCCTCGTTATATATACATCTAATTATTTGGATTTGGACTTTATTTAACCCTTTAATAGAACTATTTAAAACTATCAACCGATTTCGTTCATTCTCATCGTTAGTTTTTATAGCTGATGCCATAATTTCCGTAAATAATTTGTCTAACTCTGGATCAGTAGAAACCAACTGCTGGATCATAGAAATAATAGAATCGGCCCATTCTGGATTATCTAATAACTCATGAAGGATATCCTCATCACATCTTCCTGATTCAATAAATGCGTCTTCCACAACTTTGATGATTCTCGTTCTACGTCTTTCATTCCACGAACAAACCAACTGATAGGCAAGTTTTGCCGTGGGTGTCATGGCACCTCCAACAGCGGCACCTATCGGACCTCCAATTGCAAAACCAACAAGAGAACTTGCTGCAGATAAAGCAATGTCTGTTGCGTGTGCGGGAATCTTACTTTTATCATCCATACAAATTACCCCTTTCTCTATATAACATTACTTATTCCAACCTTTTCGCCTTCAGACAATATAAATACCTGTTCATAGCCCACTCCCAAAACCTCTGCAATCGTCATCATTTCTTCAAAAGAAACTGTACCTCTTTTCAGTTTTTTATTGAAATTTTGCGGGGTCTGTCCAATGCGTCTGCAAAGCTCCGCAAGACTGATATCCTGTTTCTCACACAACTCTCTTATCATATCTGATGTTGTCATGATTCACCTCCACTAATATAGTCTCATTATAAACCATCTGGTTGATAAATACAAGATGCCTGTGTGATAATTCACTGGAAATTTACCTTAAATTAAGAAAACACCCTGCATTCCTGCAAGGTGCTTCACATCATCTACGCTTTTCATTTTCTGTCCACATCCACAACCATCCCTAACTTGAATTCCACCTCAAACCGTTCATCGTAGACCGTGACCTTTTCAATCAGTCACCGTACAAGCTGCTCATCATACTCCAAGACCTCCGTTGGCTGGCTGTCCAGAAATTCCTGCATCTCGGCAATCCGCTTTTGCAGGCCCTTCCGCTCTGCACTCTCCGCCAAAGCGTTCTGTTTCAACTCCCGTAATCGGTGTATCTCATCGGCTATGTCGTTGTAGTCCTTTTTGGAGTTTGCCCGTTTCAGCAGTTCTTTTTGCAGTTCCTCCAGCTTCGCCTCAATGCCCTCCACCGAAGATTCATCCTCCTGCCGAATGACCGTCTCCACGTTCTCCTGCAGGGCAGCTATCATACTATCCCTGTTGCCAAGGGCCATATTGATTGCCTGCACCACAGCAACCTGCAGTTCTGATTCCTGAATGGTTGGCGCATCACAGGCGGATGGACCATGCTCCACACGGGTGCAGCACCGCCATACGATGGAGTGTTTGCCACGGTTGTTCCATGCAATCCTTCGATAAATATCGCCACACTTGGGGCAGTAAACTATGCTGGATAAAGCGTACTTACTGCTGTAGACCCGCTTCTTCCGTTTCTCCCCACTGTGAAGGTTTGCCCGCCGCACCATTTCCTCCTGCACCTGCATATAGAGAACACTGGGAATAATAGGGGAATGGCTGTTTTCCACATAATACTGAGGAACAATCTCGTTGTTCTGTACCCGCTTTTTATTAAGGAAATCCACCGTATAAGTTTTCTGTAAAAGGGCATCCCCAATGTACTTCTCGTTCTGCAAAATCTTCCGCGGCGTTTCTAGACGCCACTTCGCTTTTCCCGCCGCCGTCAGGATTCCGCCTCAAGCCCTCTTCCTATCTGGAGCAGACTACTGCCCTCCAGGTATTCCCGGTAGATGCGCTTCACAACCTCCGCCTCAGTCGGCTCAATAATCAGATGCCCATCCTCGTCTTTTGTGTATCCGAGGAAACGGTTGTGGTTGACCTGAACCTCGCCGTTTTGGTAATTATTATTTTTCACAAATCTTTTTCCTTCCTACACTATACATTTCTTGAAAATATAATATATTACACCCATTGACCACATTCGAGAATAAATCTACGCTTATGAATTTCATTCAAGCTTAGGTCCATAATTAATAAAATCAATAATTCTAAAGAAGCATTGTCGGATAGTGTAGAAGAGCAGAATAAAGCATATGCAAAAAAACAAGGGATTTCCAGCATACTCGACGTTATTAACAGTGCGTTCAGTGAGTACAGAAATTACAATTATTATGCAGCTGATAGTGTTTTTGATGAAGAAGTTAAAAACGTATATGTAAATAGGATTTCTACGTTAGAAGATTGGCTTAATTCAGGAGAAGAAACCTTTACAGAAAGACAAAAGGATTTTTTGATTCGGCATTATGAAAATCTCGAAACACCTTTTTACTATGAATATGCAGATGGATGGGCGGCGTTATTGCAAAACATATCAACTTTTCTTTTGGTTTTAGCATTAGTGATTGGCTTTTTTGTATCTGGCATTTTTTCAGATGAATT
>JAQYOU010000156.1 GCA_028727105.1 bacterium | reverse complement strand
TGCTTATATTAATGATGAATATGGTCGGGAGCTGATCTGTGCGGGGCAGGAAAACTATTTCAGAGAGCGTCTGTTTGACCGGGAACAGATACTTCCGGGAGAATGGATCACGGATCTTCGTACATTGGTTTCACGCCCCTTTTTTCAACAAAATCCACCGGCATCATCACAGGCAGTATCACTTCGAAAGATGTCAACTTCAATGATTCGTGATGGAATGAGCACACTTGCAAAAATGCGAGAGTCCGCTATGTTGTATACCCTGAATGGCAGTATGGATCTGTTTGATGCGGATCTGAGCTTCTTTTTGATGGATGGAGAAAAACTCTGTGGAGGTCTGCTTGTGCAGTGTGTGAAGCGTTCGCTACCGGATGTACATGCGGACATTCCGGTTTATTGGACAGAGAATGTTTTGTATCCGGTGCTGTTTGGTGCCAGATCAGAAGCGGCGGCAAGTACGTTGCTGCTTTCTTCTATGAAGGCTGCAACAAAGAAATATGCATTGGATACAGATGTCCACGTAATTTTAAAAAGTAGCATCTATGAAAAGCTTTGTACATATATTCTGCCAGAGAAGCGGATACACAACAAGCTGCTCATTGCAGATGTGAGCGAATACAAAAAGTCGGATCCTGTGTGAATTGAAAACAGATGGAGGAGGAATGTGGCATGTCAATTAATCATAGTGAAATGAATCAGCAAGTGACACAAAAACAGGTGAACGATCTGCTCACAAATCAGAATCGTGTCGCTGTAAATCTGCAAAAGGAAACGGACCGGGCGTATGATCCGGAATATTACAGTCTGGAAAAAACAAAAGAGGACCGGCTGCTGATCGATCAGATTCTGAAGCTTCCCGCAAGCACAAATCTGGTGATTTCGGACGAACAGAAATACCGCTTGCAGGCAATTCAGGGACGCAATCTATCACATATCCTTGTCAATTCCAATCAGTACGGCTATACAGGCGACAGTGAGGAGATGAAGTCTGCAAAGGAAAGTGTAGAGGCGTTGGAGCAGCTCTTAAGTAAGCCGTTAGAAGAAGTGACGATGTCAGAATCCATAGAACAGATTGAGACTGCATATCTGAACGCGATCGCTGCCTGCCGCTATTACTACGAACACAAGAATCCGTCATTTCGCGCGGGTCAGGAGCGAAAACAGGCAGTTTACGACGTATTTGTACGTCTGCAGGCGGAAGCTGAACAGATCGCTGTAGCCAAAAAGATGCTTCAAAATGGAGAGATGACGCAGAAAGTGACCAATGCGCAGGATCTTCTTGTCTATGCGCAGCAGTCGATGGCTGCAAGAGAAAAAGCAAAACAGAAGCCACAACCGGAAGCAACCGGAATCCCGGCACTTACGTTTGATACATTTGCACGGATGATCGGTACGCATAACAGAGGCCAGGTAGAGTTTGACGGAAAAGGCCTAAAGATCATCAACAATGGCGCGTTTTCCTTGTCAAGCGGAAGTGCTTCTTTAGAGAATCGTCAGGTGCGGGAACGATTTCTTGCTGTTGTGATGGAGAAGCTTGGCGAGAAACAGGGACCGGCGAGATATGCCCGTCTGCGTCAGATGATCGGACTCGACAATTCTGCTGAAAATCTGAAACCGATTACCAGAGATGCGATTTATCAGGTGGTATCCATGGTGAACGATCTGACCTCTGTCGTGGATCAAACACTCAAAGCGGGCAAAGAGGCATCTGTGGTGGAGCACCGTTTTGCCCTTGAGGTAGACCAGCTGATCGGTGGAAACGTGGCAGAATATGAGCGCTCCAATGCGTCTGCCCAACAGGAAAAATTATTAAAAAAAGAGATCAATTCGATTCTGGAAAGGGCAAGAAAGGCCGGAGCGAACCTGCCTGAGCTGACCAGACATCAGATGGATAATCTGGTAAAAGGAAATGTCTCCCGCCTGCGTGACGAAATCTTTCTTTCATTGAACAAGACCTATCAAATGGCTTCAAACCTGAATGGCGGGGCACCTGTGGATTTCAATGCGCTTGCCGGCAATCAGAATCTGGTCAGCAGGATCGCTGCTTATACGATCATGCAAATGACTGCCCGGTCTGAAGATGCACAGATGATTACCGGGATAGATCTGAATCAGTGCATGAAAGAAGCTGCGTTTCAGCTTTCAGGCAAGGCAAGTTTAGCGAGACAGTTCGAGCAGGTATATGTGGAACAGCTTGCAGCCAAAGGCGCACTCGGATTGGATCGTGTTGTGGAGCAGCGTCTGGCGAAAAACAAAAGCTGGCAGGCAGATGCGCAAAAGGTAAAGCGTGGGCTTCAAAGCCTGAAAGATCTTTCTGAAAAACTGCAGAATATTGCACAGATGGAGAGAAAAGCATTTCAGGAGGGGCTGACCGGGGAGGAAGCACAGCAGTTCAGGACAATTGCCCGTGACGTGGATACGATGCTCACCTCCAATGTAGCGGAGGATATGGAATTCGTTGCAAAAGAACTGAAGGATACGCGTTTTGGCGTTGGATTTGCCCAGGCAAAAGCCAGAATATCCGGTGATGTGGCAACACCTTTCGCGGCTGCGGTAGAAGAAATTACGCAGGCAACAACCAGAACGAAAGAAAAAGAGAAGATTCAGCAGGAACCGAGTCCGCTGCAAAAAGAGCAGGAGAAAGGAAAGGTCGAGGAGAATAAAGCGGCATCGTCTTACAGCTTCAAAAAAGATGATCCGATGATGGCTCTTTTGGATACGCTGAGCAAGGAAACACGCTCGCTTGTCGATGTGCTTAGGATGACAGCGGATCCCAGCACGCTGATCAAAAGTGGACAGGATACATATGCGAAAGGTCTGATGCAGCTTCAGAATCGGCTGCGTGCTTTTCCGGTAAAACAGGAGCATGCAGAGAACCTGAATGTGATGGGCATCAATTTCAGACTGGAGCAGAGTGAAACCGGTCTGAGTCGTGTGCTGGTGGACGGAAAAACGATCCCGCTTCCGTTTAGTGTGAAAATGATCGCAGATCGTCTGGAACTTGGCATGGTTGAGGGACGGAACAAGAAGGGAGAACGAGGGGAGGATCTCTATGGCAGGGACAATGTCAAAAGAGTGATCGATTCACTGGATGTTCCAAATGCTGATGGCGCAGAGATCAAACGTATCCGTAATCTCTGTCTGAAGGTCATTTCGCAAAAGACGGATCTTACGGGCACGTTTTTTGACACGACACCGACGGAGCAGGTTCAGCGGATCGCGCAGGATGTGCTGACCGGTCGGATGACAAAGCAGAACATTGAGGATTATGTAGGCACGATTCAGGCCGTAAATGAAAATCTGATCAATGATACGGAGACACTGGAGCTGCTTCGAAAGATGATCCTTCAGAAGGATCAGGTCAGCAAGAAGGTCAAGTTTGCACAGCCGGTGAAGTTTGAAGAAAAAACAGCTGAATATGAAGAAAAATGGACGCAGGAAGAGGAACAGGTCAAGGATCTGATGGCTGACCTGATCTACTCCAAAGAAACCTGGAAGAGTGACGAAGAGATGAACCAGCCGGGTGAGCGCATGCGTAAGATGCTTCAGAATCACATAGATGCAGTGATGGTTCTGATCAGCAATCCGAAAATACTGGAGAGCATTTTCAGTAAGATCCAGCCGCCGACCGGTGACGAAGAAGACATGCAAAGTATGGTAAAGGATATCACCGATACCATTGGAGAGATGTTGAATTCGGGTCCGATTCTGGAACTGAAGGAAAAATGTAACAATAACAATGCCCTGATCCGACGAGCCATTACACTGGGGCTTAGTAATCAGAAGGTGGAATCCAACGTCTTGCTGAATTATCTGTTGAAGATGGTTGGTGTTGATGCGAACGAATTTGAAGAGATGCGAAAGAGCATGGTGCAGCAGTTTGCCCAGATCGATGCGCACATCACTGAATCAGTGGAATCCAGTGTGAACAACATCCAAAGCATGATTGAGTCCCAGATTGAATCTGCATTTAAACACAAGGACGAAGACCATACAGAAGAGAAAAAAGAAGATAGTAAAGTACAAAATGGGCCGCAGACGGAAATACTGGATTCCATTCTGGAAAGTGTGGCAAAGGGTGATAGCGGACAGGGCCTTTTCTTGAAAAATGTGATGACGAATTATTTTAAGTCCGTTCCGGTCATCGACAAGAGATCTATGCTTGCTTCTGCGCTTCGCAGTGTGAAGCCCCATCAAAGGATTCAGCGTCTGCATGAATTGAAATCGCTGTCAGACAGCAATTCTCCGGAAGAAAATCAAAAAATTCAAGAAGAGAATTTGAAGCTGGAAAAAGAAAATGAGCTTCTGAAGACCAAAAATGCGCAGGTAAAACAGCTGCTAAAAAAACATGAGGACGAAATTCTTGGCAATTATCTCGGAGGTTTCCTAAAGGGAGCAGGTCCGCTGTTACAGAAGATGCTGCAAGGTATGCCGGTGCAGTCGGTACCGAATGTATTAAAGGATGCCTTAAAAGATATGAAGTCAAATCTCGCTCCGATCTCACAGGAGATTGTCACGGCAAGACTGCTCGGAATTGTTGACAGTTCAGGCGGAAGCATTACAGAGATTGAAGTAACCAAATCGCTGGGCGCAGCTTCTGTGGGACAGGTATTTCAATGTAAGATCTACGGTCCGAATCTCCCGAAAGAGGGGCAGGATGTGGTTGTCAAGTTACTACGCCCGGATGCGCGTAACCGTATGATGCGTGAAAAGAAAGTCATGCTGGAGGCTGCCAAAGCAACCGATGCTGGTATGGAGGCAACCTATAAGGGACAACTGGAACGGATTGAGGAAGAGCTGGATCTTCGCATCGAGGCGCAGAATGTAGAAAAAGGTATGGTCTACAACGATGGTGTAAACACGGTTCAGACGGTGAAGGTCAACGATCTCGTCGCGCCGACTTCCAATACGCTTGTGATGGAAAAGGCACCGGGCACGAATTTGGATAAATACCTCAAAGATTCCAAGACAGAATTTGAGTCGCTTTATTCCGAACTGCTGCTGCACGACGAAAAGGGAACGCTGAAATTGGATCGTAACAAACAACCGATCGTGGATCTGAATGCCCAGAATATGCATAAATATACCGATGTGCGAATGAAGCTCGTAGAGCTGTTGAATGAGCTGAAGAATCGCCAGGTGTATGTGACAGATCTGTGTGCGAAGTGGGTAGAGGAAGGTATCTTCGGAAGAGATAAGACCGGTTTTTATCACGGAGATCTGCATGCCGGCAATATCATGATTGATTCCAATGGGTTAACAGTTATTGACTTTGGTAATGCGACACAGCTGAATGAAGACCAGCAGAGAAGTATCATCCGTATGATGCTGGCCGCTTATGTCGGAGAGGCAAAGGATTTTCTTCACGAGTTTCACAAGCTCATTTCGGAGGATGGTGAGGAGAATTATCAGAAGCAGCGCTCAAAGATTCTGGAGGAATTCCAGAAGGTGATGAGTATGGGCGAAAAAGCCGATGCCGGAAAGCGGATTGCGGCGGCCTTGGTGAAAGCACAGCAGCTCGGCGTAGAGCTGCCACCGGAAATCGCCAACTTCTCCCAGTGTCAGATGCGTCTGCAAAATGCGGTGGATGAGATGAATAAACTGATTCGTTCGGTTGAGACGGCGATTACGGGATTGGAAAAGACTTCTTTTTTATCAACGTTTGATACACTTTGTATGAATCAGCAGGTTGTAGCAAATCAAAGCACAAGTCATCAGCAGGCACCGGAGAAAACCATTGCGAAACATTTGGATCGTCTAAAGGGTGTGAGCAAAGAAAACTTCCTTGCTGCTTTAAAAAGCAAAGATTTTAGTGACTGTGATAATGAATGGGTTGGTTTCCTATTAATCCGATCTGGACTTATTTCAAATCCGGATGCGTTGTCGTCTCTTAGAGATATGCCGGAAAATCTGATGTTGTCGAATGTTGAGCTAATTAAGAGTGATACCATCGAAAAGATTCATATTTTGAAATCGATTGCGGATGTCGATGAGTTGGATCGAATCAATGAAATTGAGCAGGAAGTTGTTGATTGTATGAAAAATCCCCTTGAAAATATGGAAAGATTTCAGATGCTTTGCAATGAATTGCTTGAGTGCAGAAATCTGAAAGCATTTACACAAGGGGTGGATGAGCTGGTGAAAGCATACAAAGAGGAGTCGACGGAAGATACTACGGAGAAGGAAGATCAGCTTTTTGAACTTTTTGAACAGGTGCAGCACAGGCTTGCATTTCGTGTTGGACCATTTGTAGATGTAGGAAGAAATCTTTCTTCTAGAGTACCGATAATCATGAAGCAGGTAGATATGGATCTTGAGCCCTGGTTTACAGATCCGGATGAGAAGCACCTTGGAACCAGGCTGCGTGAAGCATATGACCAATTCCGGACAGCGCAGAAAGAGGGAACACAGGATCTTGCGCAAAAAGAACGGGATTTTCTTGATCTGTACCGTCAGATTACGATCATGCATCTGGAAGATCAGCTTCAGATGTATAGCATGGGTTATGAAACAACAGAGCCAAAGACATTTTTTGATGTTATGGGAGAAGTGCTCGGAAGTAAAACCGCACGGTCTTTAGCCGGAAAAATTGGATTTTTCTTTGCGATGAGTTACAAAGACCGGACCTGAGAAAAAGCATGTTATGTCCAATTTTTGTCCGCCTTTGGGTAGTAACATAAAATAGAAAAATGATGGAATATGAATTTTTTGATCTGATGGGGGTGAAAAACGGCTAGCTATGAATATAACGAATTTGGAACTAACGCAGGCTACCATAGAGATATTTTGTGGATTTATCTGTCTTATGCTGGCAGTGCTCATACTGATGAATGGGCATGAAAGAAACAGCTGGAAGCAGCTGAAATGGATGTTTTTTTCAACGGCGTTTCTCTTTTTCTCTGAGGCTGCAGCATACATATTCAGAGGAAATACAGACGGGTTTAGCCGGTTGATGACCGGAATCGGAAACTTTGTTGTCTTTTCTTTGAATCTGGTGCTGATACGTCAGTTCGTGCGTTATATGTATGAACTGTTAAAGGAAAAGGGCGTGACACCGGGCAAATGGTATGACCGGATCGTAAATGTCTGCATTGCATTGAGCTTGATCATTCTGAGCACGAACCTGTTCACAAAATGGATGTACTATTTCGATGATGCAAACTATTATCACAGAAATACCGGGTGGTATGTCTATACAATTTTTAATGTTGCATGCATTCTGGCTGCCGGTGCCATGTGTATCCGTTATCGCAGATCCGTGAAAAAAACCATGTTTGCAGCGCTCCTTTTGTTTACGTTTGAGCCGTTGATCGCCATCATTGTCCAGACGTTCATTTACGGGATATCAATAACGAATCTGGGAATTGCCATTGCATTGTCCTTCATGCTGGTGGCATACCTGTTTGAGTGGAGTAAAACAAAGGAAATCAAACAACGGAGATCCCTAGATGTGATCATCTTATTTGTCATCATGACCATCAGCATGAGTGCATCTGTTTTTTCATGCATAGTATCGATTCAGAGAATATCTTCTGAAAACTCAGAAGATGACAGTA
Source organism: bacterium (assembly GCA_028727105.1). Lineage (GTDB taxonomy): Bacteria > Bacillota > Clostridia > Lachnospirales > Lachnospiraceae > W0P33-017. The sequence goes on along the minus strand of JAQYOU010000156.1, from coordinate 190 downwards.
TGTTATTGGCCCATATGGTCAGTGACGGTGTTGAGCGCGAATTCATCGAGCCGATCGTTGTGTCCAAAACCATGTCAAATGATTATACCTTGCGGCAGTATATGAAATTGGGACAGAAGACTTCGTCAGCGTCGGTAGAAGATAAAATATCCATTTATTTGGATTCGATAAGAGATGGTTTTGATTATCA
>JAQYOU010000155.1 GCA_028727105.1 bacterium | reverse complement strand
TAAAAGAGAAGGGGGATGATTCGCCTCATTATTTTGCGATGCAGGATACCCTGCAGAAATATCCGAACTTGTCAGAAAAGGATAAAGAATTATTGCAGGAGTTGAGTCGTGATGCCAGTCTGGAGAATAAAGATTTTTCGGAAGAAGGGCTTCTGGCTGCTGAATACTGCAAGAAGCGAACAACTCAGGTTAAGACCACCATTGAAAGTCTGATGATATCGCTCGGCATTACGGAAGAGGGCGGCATGGCAAATATGAGCAGGCGTAATGTGGCCACCAGCCGCATTGCTGAGCTGCTGGGGCTGGAAAACCTGGTGGCCAAATCCCGGACGGTGGATATACTGGATCAGGCAACCGGCCAGACGATCCGCGGAAACCTGATGGATCAGGCAGAAGGTAAGGAATACGACAAAGTAGAGAATGCAATTACGGAGAATAAGATCGATTCCGGGTTCATTCGAGATCTGACGAATCTGCAGGTGTTGGATATACTTTGTGGTCAGGTGGATCGCCATAGAAATAATATGCTGTATAAAACCGATGATCAGGGCACCGTTATCGGTGTTCAGGGGATCGATAATGATGGGGCTTTTGGTACGAATACAGATGTGGCATCAGCAAAAAATCCTTATCGTAAGGATCTGAGAGTGTTTGATCCGGAGACCTTAGAGATGATCATACCCTTTATGGATGATGGACTTGCTACACGGATCGAGCAGCTTGACAGTGCGACTATCCGCTATGTGCTGAAGGATCTGTTGACGGATGAGGAGATCGAAGCAACCGGTAAGCGTCTGGATCTGTTGCAAAAAGGCATCAAGAAAGCAAGAGACGAACATAGCGATCGTTTCCTGAAGGAGGAGAAAGACTGGACAGTCGGGATAAACAATCAGGATCCGAATAAGGAGAAGGATCCGAATAAGAAGACGGTTGAGGAGAAGATGTTAGACAGCTACGATGATAATTTTGCAAATTCGGATCCGGATTCGGATGTAAATAAGGAGCGTATCAAGAAAATGGCAGCTGAAAAGTTTAAAGATGATCCGAAGATCGTGAGTGGCATTAACCTATTTTACGATGATGAAAACAAATTTTTTGAGAAATATAGTTCCGAGGAAATACGGGAAATAATGCGAGAGAGACTGAAACTGCGTGAGATAATTAGAGACGAGGGGAAGGTAACGTATAGAAACAATAGGAACTATTTCGGAAGAATTATGCGAAAGCATGATCATTAATCATGTATTGGAAATACCGGTTGTGCAAAAGTTAAATGTTGTTTATAATAAATGGGAGGTTCGTTGAGATCTTCCATTTATTATAGGTACATGAAGGAGAATACATATGATCGTCAGAACGGCGCAGATACGGAGTCTGAATGAAAATTACGGAGCGCAGGGGAACAGCATCGTTCTGTTGTACGGCAGGGACGGCTGTGAGAAGGAAGGAATGCTGCGCGTCTATTTACAGGATAAAAAGCACTTTTATTATCGTGCCAGACAGGCATCCGCGCAGGAGCAGTACCGGCAGATGGCAGCCGAAGTGGAACAGACCTACGATGTAAGGCTTACAAAGGGCACCTACAACGAGATCTTTAACCGGGTGAAAAGCGGTGATGCCACAAAGCTGGTGGTGGTCATCGATGAGTTTCAGTATATCGTAAAAAAGGATCCGGAATTTATGGATTCCATCATAAGATTAAAGGACAAAAAGCTCTATCCGGGACCGGTGCAGATCATCCTGACCAGCAGTGATGTGGCGTGGGTGGAACAGGAGATGGGGGAATGTCTTGGTGAGCGCGCAAGGAAGATCAAAGAAACCGTGAAGCTTATGGATCTGGCATTCCTCGATCTGGTGCGTGCGTATCCTAGTTTGTCCGTGGCACAGGTGGTACAGATTTACGGCGTGATCGGTGGTGTGTCCTCCTATGTGAGCCGTTGGAATCCCAAGGTGGATTTTCGTACAAATGTCTGCCGCAATATCCTGTCGCCCTACGGCTGGATGTACCAGGAGGCAGAGCGCTATATTTCGCTGCGGCTGCGGGAATTGGCGGTATATGAGACGATCCTTTCTGCCATTGCAGCCGGAAACCGCAAGCTGAACGACCTTTACCATCTGACCGGATTTTCCAGGGCAAAGATCTCAGTCTATCTGCGCAATCTCATGGAGATGGACGTGATCGAGAAAGCGGATTCCTTTGAGACCGGAGGGGATCGGAACGCTCAGAAGGGTCTGTACCAGATCCGGGATCATTATATCAATTTCTGGTTCCGCTTTGTGTATCCTCATTTGTCTGCCCTCTATCTGTTAAAGCCGGAGGAGTTTTACGACAGCTACATTGCGCCGGATATCGATGAATACATGAACCGCTATTTTGTGCAGGTTTGCGTGGAGTATATGGAATTGATGAACCGTGTGGATAAACTCCCTTTAAAGATCACAAAGATTGGTACGTGGATCGGAAAGCAGGGAACGGTAGACATCGTGGCGCAGGATGCGGTGCGAAACACCCTCGCCTGCTCCTGCAACTGGTCAAAGCCCATGATGACTGCAAAGGATGTGGCGGAACTGGAGCAGACATTGAAAAAAGCAAGGCTGTCTCCGAAGTATATCTTTTTATTCACAGCGACGGAGTTTGCGCCGGAATTGGTGGAACTGGCAGAGCAGGATGAGCGTTTTATCCCGGTAGACATGAAGGAATTGTAACTGTGAAGGTACTGAACAGTTATAAGGAGCTGTAATTGGGAGGAACAGGAAATGGATGATAACGTCGAGGTATTCGAAGATGAGGTTCGCGTGGACGATCTGTACCAGATCGGCGAAGAACAGGATAGAGAAGCGCGCGGAAACATAGTAGGAAACGTGGAAATAGAAGCCGCGCCGGATACTGCCAACCAGCAGATAGTACAGACCGGCAGCGCAGCGCTGCGCAGGCAGATGCAGGAGAATCTGGCGAAATATGGGAAAGCGAACGATCATGCGGATTATACTGCCATGCGAGAAGGTCTGGATAAGCTGGATACACAGCTGAATGAACCGGTTTCTGTCGAGCATCTGGCGGATGGCTGGCGCAATCTGAAGCAAACGTACCTTGCGATCGCTGATGCGGCGCGTAAGTACGTAAGTACACACACGAATGCGATTTCCATGAGCGGTAGAGCCCGCAGAAGGCATGCGAGGGAATTGCTCAGTCTGTGCAGATCCGACATGAGCAGGCTGGAGCTTGCGATGGAGCGCCCGGATACCATCGGGCAGCAGTCTACATGGAAGCAGCTGTTGGATCGTGCGCCGGTGGATGAGAACCATTCCGTTCCCACGGAAGCCGCTGCAGGCGTAGGCGTACAAAACGACACCGGTCAATCAGCTCATCCAAAGGGAAGCACGGCAGGCGACTTTATGAGGTGGGGCAATCTGCTAGACGCTTCCGAGAAGGGCGGCCTCGGCTGGAACAATTCGGCGTTGTTTGAGAAGGTGCAGGATGCATTGCAGGAGACGGGCCATGTGCTTACGCAGGATTTTACTGATGATAGGCTGAAAAATATCAAACTGCTGCATAGTGCCCGGAGTGTGTTTCAAACACTGCTGGCTGCGTGCAGGCAGTATACAGCACGCAGTCCCCGTACCCAAAAGGGAAAGGAGCGCCGTGGACTGGTGCTTATGCTTTTGGACTTTGCAGCGAAGGATGCATTGGGCTGCGAAGAAGCAGTCCTGGAATTTAGCGGGATGGCACCGGAGGAGCAGGCGAAGGAGACATGGAACTCGGTGCTGGGCAAAGCCAGAAGTGTGCGGTTGACCGTGGATGATTTTTCCAAGCTGGAGTCTCCGACCAGTGGTCAGGCATCGGAGATCGTCAAGCTAAGCTCTCAGGAGGGCAATCACGACGGGGTCAAATATTTTAAAAAGGAAGACAGTCTGGATCTGGATGTTGTAAAAGACAAGGGAGATCAGGCGCACCGCGTGATCGCAGAGGAGGAGACGCGAAAGCGGTTTCCAAAGCTTTCAAAAAAGGATATGCAGGCGTTTCGCCGGTTTGATGAAGATTCTGATCAAAGGGATGTGGACCGGATGGATTTTTCGCAGGAGGTAAAACCGGCGGCATATTATTATGTGCAGCGACTCAAACAGCTGTATGTGAACATCAATGAGCTATTGGTGCCGCTTGGCATCGCCGACGAGGGTGGCATAGCGAATATGAGCAGGCGAAATGTAGCCACCAGTCGTGTGGCAGAGCTGCTTGGC
>JAQYOU010000154.1 GCA_028727105.1 bacterium | reverse complement strand
TTTGTTCGCCAGTTCATCCGCAAGCAGCATGATCTCCTTTCCATAACTGGTCTTGTCAAACAGCCGGTCCAGTCTGCACTCATCAGCCTTTAGCTTCTTTTATCTTTCCTGCTGTTCTTCATCCTCCGTTTCCTCGGAACCGTTCCTTTCTTCATCTGCATCAAGGATCATCTCATAATTCCACTCACAGACTGTATCTATGATCTCGTCGATGGAATACGGATCTCTTTCCCCCGGCTCCTCTGAAATATCCTTTCGGTACAGATTCCCATCCGTGTCCCTTCCGATTGCATAATCATGCCCCTCCATATATCCAAGCAGAATATCCGCATCTTCCACGGAGAGATTGAGCAGCGCATCATGGGTATCCGCCCAGGCAACTAATTCCTCAGGTTTTGTAAACAGTACCACTTCCCTGTCCATTGTCTCTTTGCACCTCCTTATCCGTGTTTTGTAGATCTTTACCATGGCTCCAGTCTCCGGTCAGTCCCCGGCGACTGCTAGATACGCATCAGAGACATCTCTGCCCTGATGCGATCCAGTTAGGGGGCAAATCCCCCTAAAACCCCTTGCTTATCATAAATGGGGGCGCTTTTTGCCCCCATTTTACGCCTGCGGGGGCGCTTTCTGCCCCCACTTGACTATTTTGGGGGCGCTTTTTGCCCCCACCTGTAGATCTGATTCCTATCGTCTGTATCAACGATCGAAATAGTGGCGGCGCTTTTTGCCCCCATTTTCGACATATGGAGGCGCTTTTTGCCGTCACTTCACTATTTTGGGGGCGCTTTTTGCCCCCACTGTCATCTGATCTGACCTTGCTGCAGCCAGCCACTCATTATAGTCCTTATATCCGGCAGGAGGCGGACAATCCTCTACCTCATAGCCGATCTGGTAATACTTTTCCATCAACTGTTCAGCAGCCTTGCGACCGGGCAGATCTCCGTCCAGGCAAAACCTGATTAAGGAAATCTGTGAATGTTCCCGAAGGAAAGTTTCAAGTGGCGCGTCTGCAAGCATGCCCAGTGCTAACTTGTTCGATCCATAATCATTGAAAATATCCACATAACTCATCAGATCAATGGCTGCCTCAAACACCACAAGTTCCGTACTGCTCTCATTCGCCACATTGAACCCGTAGTTTTTATCATTGCCTTCCACATCACACTTAAATGGTTTTCCCTGTCTGTCAAACACTCCCCGCATACTGGCAAATCTTGTAATCCCATCCTTATCATTGCCCTTAAACACGACATTGTGATAATGCCTGCTCTCATAGATCAGCCCTTCTTGTAAAAACCACTCTATGACGCTCCTGCTAATCCCGCGCTCCTCATTGAGATAGGAGATCAGATAGGAATTGTCACCGGATGGTTCCGGAAGTCTGAATGGTTTTCTTTTTTCTTCCTGTGTTGCATAAACCTGATGGATGAGCGGCTGTTTCCCCGGACTTTTGATTCTGCGGTATCCGGCAAAGTCAAGCAGCCAAAATACGGCTTCCTTCACAGTCATTCCACAGAATACTCTCAGAAAATCTATCTGCGATCCGCCGTTATTTCCTTTTTCAAACTGCCTTGACCATCTGAACCAGTGACTCCTGTTATAAATCCGGATGGAGTCCATCTCTTTGATCGTGTAATACCTGCCTACCCGCTTCACTGTATAACCAAGGCTTGACGCCACATCACAAAGATCCACGCTTTTTGCGACAGCAAGCTCCTCATCGGTAAAACGCTCTCCCATGTTTCTCACCTGACCATTCCTTTCTCTGCCACCAGTGGTGACTGTATATCCAGCGTCCGGTAATCACTGCTGTAGATGATATTGGGATTATCAATCATTCCCTTTTCCTTGAAGCTGAAAAAATCCCGGTTATCTCCTCCCACAATGATATGATCCAAAAGCGGGATGCCCAACAGCTCACACAGTTTGCTCATCCGGTCAGTCAGCATCGTGTCCTCCTTACTCGGAAGAAGGTTACCGGAAGGATGGCAGTGAATCATAAGCATTGAATTTGCATTGCTGAGAATGCTTGCTTTTAGTAATTCCCTCGGATGTGCAATTGCTTCGGTCAGTGTTCCCATGCTTGCGAAATGCACATTGATCGGCTTTAAGTCCGTACGGAGATTTACCACACCGATCACTTCCCGGTCAAACTGGCACATATATTCGCCCATGGCAGCTGCCACTTCATACGGATGATTGAATGGCTGCTTCAAATAGAGCTGTGCATCCTTTACAAGCCTCACGGATACCACATCAAGTTTGAAGTCATTCTCCGTTTTCATTGGCATCTGCCTCCTCTCCGAAGTCAATACGGATCAGAAAGTCTTCTTTCTGCTGATTGATGAGCGCTACCAGTTCTTCGATTGTAAGTTCACGCTCCATATATGCCTCCTATCTGGACGGTCCCTTCGCATCATAGATCAGCTTCGCCTCTGCCACCAGACCATCAAGTCTTTTATTCGGGGTGTCTGTTGCAAGCGTGAGCTTTCTTAAATCCTTATCATAATGATAGACCTGATTGGAGAGCCGTTCATCCAGCGATACATCATGCATGTTCACATCATGAACTAACTGCGCAAGTTCTTCGGGATGTCCTACCTCCGCGGAAATTGCAAGAACTTCATGGACGCTTGATGGCAGAATGTAGAGATCCGAACCAAGATTTTCTGCCAGTGTATGAAGCTCATTTTCATACAGCATGGAAACCGCTCCATTGATACCCCGGTCATTGGAAATCACCCACAGTTCCATGTCAGAAGGCGTTTCTTCAAACATCATCTCAACCATATCATCCGGCATTCCATTGTTGATAAAGATCTCTTTCATTACATCATTCATACTTCTTACGGTCGGTGGAAGAAGGCGTCTTGTGTTTTCCGCTGCAAATTTGAATAACTGTTCTTCACTAAATCCGATCTTTTCTGCAAGCGCATTCGTTACCTTGACGCTCTGCATTCCATTCGCTTCCGCATTTACCAAATATCTGTAAATGATGGAGAGATCCTGAAACTCACGATGCGGTGCCTGATCCAGCCATGCCTTGTTCTGTTCCGTATTCACCAGCTGAAATACAATTTTGTCCTTCGCATCAGCGAAAGTGACATTCGTCTGAAATTCGGAAGCCTTGTCAAATCCCCGGCACATTGCCTCTGCAGCTGCCCGGAGTGTTTCATCCAGACTTCCGGTTTGTTCATATTGCTTATACATTTCATTGATATAGAGCGTTGGTGAAACTCTCGTATTCTCTCCCGCAAGGGAAAGTCCGTCATACACCACATTTACCTTGTTGACCGGATTGACCCTGACTTCCATCTGCCGGTATTTCTCCGGCATATAATCCATAAACTTCTCAGCTACTACTTCCTTAAAAATTTCATAGTTCATCATATTCTTTTCCTCCAAAATCAAAAAACGGGAAACACAAGTCATTGGCTCATGTTCCCCGCATAATTTCATGCTTCTATTTCTTTTTCACGATGAATCCGCCGGTCTTACGGTAAATAGTTTTCTTATTTGA
>JAQYOU010000153.1 GCA_028727105.1 bacterium | reverse complement strand
GTGAACGCATACAGCGCAAGCGCAAAGGAAAAGATTGAGGCACTTGGTGGAAAAGCAGAGGTGATCTAATGTTAAGAACACTTCGAGATGCATTTAAGGTAAAAGACATCAGAACAAGAATGTTATTCACATTTTTGATGTTAGTTGTCATCCGTATTGGCTGTCAGATCCCGGTTCCCGGAATCAATGGCGAACTGTTCAAAGAATGGTTTGCCAGCCAGACCGGCGGGGCATTCAGTTTCTTTGATGCGATAACCGGTGGTTCTTTCCTTGATATGTCAATCTTTGCATTGAACATTACACCGTACATCACATCATCCATCATCATCCAGTTGATGACCATTGCAATTCCTCAGTTGGAGGAGATGCATAAGGATGGCGAAGATGGACGTAAGAAATTAACAGCGATCACCCGTTATGTCACTGTTGCTCTTGCGATCATGCAGTCAGTTGCTCTGGGCATCAGCTTTGGACGACAGGGATGGTTGTATGACTACAATGCATGGTCAGTGATTCAGGTTGTAGTTATCTTAACTGCCGGATCTGCAGTACTTATGTGGATCGGTGAGCGTATTACCGAGCGTGGCGTTGGAAATGGAATTTCCATCGTGTTGGTGATCAATATCATCTCACGTATCCCCAACGACCTTGGTACGCTGTGGCAGCAGTTTATTTCCGGTAAGAGTGTTGCAAGAGCAGTGCTCGCAGCAGTGATCATTGTAGCTATCATTCTTGCACTTGTAGTATTCGTAGACGTTCTGCAGAACGCAGAGCGCAAGATTCCTGTACAGTATTCCCGTAAGATCCAGGGACGCAAGCAGGTAGGCGGACAGAGCAGTAATATTCCCTTAAAGGTGAATACAGCGGGCGTTATCCCGATCATCTTTGCGCAGTCTATCATGCAGTTCCCGGTGATCGTTGCCGGAATGCTTGGAAAAGGAAACGGTACAGGCATCGGATCTCAGATCATCAAGACATTAAATCAGTCGAACTGGTGCGATCCCAGCCAGCCGGTATATACCATCGGTCTGGTGATCTATCTGGTACTGATCGTTGCATTTGCTTATTTCTATACCTCGATCACCTTTAATCCGTTGGAGATCGCGGACAACATGAAAAAGCAGGGTGGATTTATCCCCGGTATCAGACCCGGAAAGCCCACCAGTGATTATCTGAATTCCATTTTAGGCTATATCATCTTTATTGGTGCGATCGGCTTATCAATCTGTGCATTTATTCCGATCTTCTTCAACGGAGTATTCAATGCATCAGTATCATTTGCAGGAACATCTATCATCATTATCGTAGGTGTTGTTGTTGAGACCATCAAGCAGATCGAGTCACAGATGCTTGTTCGACACTACAAGGGATTCTTGAGCAATTAAACACGTAATTGATTATGGAGATACGCCCGAGGTGTATCTCCATAGGTGGTTTAGCGGAAAAATATATGTATATAAGGAGGACTTACGATGAAGATCATCATGTTAGGCGCACCCGGGGCAGGAAAAGGAACACAGGCAAAGCAGATTGCAGGAAAGTATTCGATTCCGCATATCTCCACCGGTGACATTTTCCGTGCAAACATCAAAAATGGCACAGAATTAGGAAAAAAGGCAAAAGAGTACATGGATCAGGGATTATTAGTGCCCGATGAGCTGACCTGTGATCTCGTGATGGATCGCATTCAGCAGGATGACTGTAAGAACGGTTTTGTATTGGACGGATTCCCCAGAACCATTCCTCAGGCAGAGGCGCTTGACGCTGCACTTACAAAGATCGGTGAGAAGATGGATTATGCCATCGACGTGGATGTACCCGATGAGAATATCGTAAACCGTATGTCCGGAAGACGTGCATGCCTGGATTGCGGAGCAACTTATCATATCGTATCCCTGCCTCCTAAGACAGAGGGCAAGTGCGATCACTGCGGCAGTGATCTCGTACTTCGTGACGATGACAAGCCGGAGACTGTACAGAAGCGTCTGACTGTATACCATGATCAGACACAGCCGCTGATCGATTACTACAAGAATCAGGGTATCTTAAAATCTGTAGACGGTACACAGCCGATGGAAGCAGTGTTTACTGCCATCACAGATATTTTAGGAGCATAGGATCATGCCGGTAACGATCAAAAATGCGGAAGGTATTGAACTGATGCGTATTGCCGGACAGATTCTTGGCAGAGTGCATAATGAGGTGGGGAAAGAACTGAAAGCAGGGATGACCACCTGGGATATCGATCATCTTGCAGAAGAACTGATCCGCAGTTACGGGTGTACGCCGTCGTTTTTAAACTATCAGGGTTTTCCTGCCAGTGTATGTGTTTCCATCAATGACGAGGTGGTTCACGGAATTCCGAGCAAGTACCGGATCCTTCAGGAGGGCGACATCGTCAGCCTTGATATGGGACTCATCTACAAGGGTTACCAGTCAGACGCAGCGCGGACCCACGGAATCGGGCCAATCTCTGAGGAAGCCGCTCTTTTGATAGAGCGAACGCGCCAGAGTTTTTTTGAGGCGGCAGCTACGTTGAAGGCAGGAAATCATTTATATGACATCGGAAAGGCCATTGATGCCTACATACGGCCGTTTGGTTACGGGATTGTCCGGGATCTGTGCGGACACGGGATCGGACGCCATATGCACGAGGAGCCGGAGATCCCTAACTACCGCGTTGCAAAGCGCGGCATGAAGCTGAAAGCAGGCATGACACTTGCCATCGAACCGATGATCAACGCAGGTACTTATGCTGTGAAATGGAAGCCGGATGGATGGACGGTTGTGACGAAAGATGGTTCTTTATCCGCACATTACGAGAACACGGTTCTCGTGACAGAGGACGGACCGGAAATCCTTTCACTCGTAGAAGAGTAAATACGCAAAGTTATATCATAATTTTCTATCATTATAAAAGGAGAATCAATATGTCAAAAGCAGATGTAATTGAGGTAGAAGGTGTAGTTGTAGAGAAGTTACCGAACGCATTTTTCAAGGTAGAGCTGGAAAACGGTCATCAGATCCTTGCCACCATCAGCGGCAAGCTTCGCATGAACTTCATCCGTATCTTACCCGGAGATAAGGTGACGATCGAGATGTCACCCTATGATCTGACCAAGGGCAGAATCATTTGGAGAGATAAATAAAAAGATTTAGAAGGAGCTGTCACCGTGGAGTGACGGCTCTTTTTTATTTCCGGTGGCATTGCGAGTGCTATTTATAATCATGTTTCCGGCGCGTGGACTGTATCGTCGATACCCCGAAATATGGAAGTAAACAAACGAATAATATAATAAGATTATTTTGCGAAGGAGGAAGCAAAGATGAGATCAAAATTTTTGAAGCGGGTAGGAGCGTTGACGCTTAGTGTGGCATTGTTTGTCAGCGCATTTTCGGTGACGACGTTTACACAGACCGTTATGGGGTGGGCGCAGGATGCATGGCCTTATAACTATACCGATGAGAACGGTGTACAGTACGGGACAGACGAAGGCGGGCTGTTCGTTTCCGGCTACAAAGGAACCGGGGTAGATGTTGTGATCCCTGATACCTATGAAGGAAAAAATGTGATTGGGATCACCAATAATGTATTTGAAGAGAAAAATATTGAGTCTGTGGTGATCGGAAATAATGTGAGATGGATTTATTCTGGCGCATTTGCAAATTGCAAGCAGCTCTCTAAGGTGCAATTTGGTGAAGCGTTAACCTATATGGATCGGTTCGCGTTTTATGGTTGTGAAAAACTGGAGACGATCACGGTTCCCGACACACTTGAATCAATGTATTCCAGTACATTTGAAGGAACCGGCTATTATAATAATGCGGAAAACTGGAGAGGAAACGGATTGTACCTGGATGGATGGCTGCTTGCACTCAAAGAAGGTACGGCAGGCTATTTCCCGATTGCCGCAGGAACCAAACGTATTACCAGTGGTTTGTTCAGCAAGAATGGGAACGGAACACAGGTCACAAAGGTTGGTATACCGGCGAGCCTGGAAGCAGATCAGCCTCGTTTTTCCGGAACCGGGTCCTCTATCCGATCCTTCGCGATCAATAAGGACAATCCGTACTACAGTTATAAGGGAGGAGTCTTGTACAATAAGGATCAGACAAAGATGCTGGAAGTCGTAAAGAAACTTCCGAAGATTTATACAATCCCTTCCAATGTAAAAGAGATTGGTTCTTACACATTTCCATCAAACTGTGCGGCAAAGGCGATTGTGATTCCAAAGACCGTGGAACGTATGGAATCAGGAGCGTTTGCGGGCGTTGTCAGGAAGGTTGGTCTGCTCTGCGAGGTAGAGCAAAGACCGGAAGGCTGGGATCAGGAATGGGCAGTGACAGAGGATGTGACGTTAGTGGATGATTTTCCGGGCGGAAATATTCACTATGGCTATCACGGCAAGGCAGTGTCAGGAATTCAGAGCCTGTCTTTGTCTTATGGAGAGAAAAAAGGAAAGACACTCACTTTCAAGAAGGGTGATACGTGGATTCTTGTGGATTATGAACCAAAGGCAGGAGCAAACGGCTATGTGCGGTGGGTATCCTCAAATCCTTCTGTGCTGAAGGTTACCCAGGCTACAAATTATACACGGGGTTTTCAGTTAGATGCTCCGAAGACCGGAACCGTATGGCTCAAAGCCCAAAATTCCAAGGGCAAGGTAATTGCACAGTACAAGGTACAAGTAAAAGCAAAGTAGGAAGAAAAAATAAGAGCGAAAAAACAATAAAATTTGTATTCTGGCAGGAAATCCGCTATACTGGTGAAGGAATCACTGGTGTAGCGGATTTGTGATCAGGAGGGGACATTAAGAAGTTAATTATGAAAAAAAGAAGCGGAAATCTGGATTTGATGAAATTTTTATTCTCTGTGATGATCGTAATTTATCACGGTAAGAATCTGGCGACAGGGGGACCGATCCTGTTTCCGGGAGGAAGTGCGGCGGTAGAATTTTTCTTTCTGGTGTCGGGCGTACTGATGGCACGAACTGCATCGAAAACCGAGATACAGGGAAATCTCGGAAAAGATACCTTTGCATTTATGAAACACAAGATCAGCGGTCTGATGCCGAACTATTATGTTGCATTTGTGATCGCGTTTATTGTATCGCATCTCGGTGCAACGAGCCTTTTTTTACTCTTTAAAGATGCGATCTACTCGGTTTGGGAACTACTGCTCGTCACCGGTGTTGGACTTCGCCCGATCGACGGACTGGCGAATGGCGCGGTCTGGTATCTGTCTGCGATGCTGCTGGCAATGCTTGTGATCTGGCCGATCATGCGAAAATGTAAAGATCTGTTTTTTTACTGGATCGCTCCGATCGCTGTATTATTGATCATGGGCATTACCTACCAGAACTGGAGCAGGTTTGGTGCACCGTCGCTATGGACCGGTGTTTGCTTCAGGGGTACGATCCGTGCATTTATGGGTATTTTATTGGGATGTATCGCATATAAAGTAGCGGAATTTATCAAGCGGCAGGAGTTCACGTTATTATCAAAAAGCTTTTTTTCACTGGTAGAACTGGTTGGCTACATGACCGTTTTTGTGATCTGCATGGTCAGACACAGGGGAACAACGGACTGGGCAATCGTGGCAATCCTGGCGGTGTGTGTCACGATCACGTTTTCCGATGTCACCGTCTGGGCAGACCGGTTCCGGCATCCGGTCTTTAACCATTTGGGCGTGTTCAGTTATTCACTGTATCTGGGGCATGGCTACTGGTCGAATGCGCTGGCTGATCTGTTGCCGAAGCTGACATACTGGCAGCGCATGCCGATCTATCTGCTTATCTCATTTGCCACCGGTTTGTTCATTCATTTCACTTCGATCGGACTGCGTCGGCTGTGGGCTGCAAAGGGAACGCAGATTACAAATATGTTCATCAGATGATAATTTGGATAACACAAAACAGGAAAATGATGTGATTCGATTTTTTTCATAAAAAAATAAAAAAGAAGTTGATTTCTTGACGCGTCCGTGCTACAATAGCACTCGGACGCGTCTGTTTTTACTTCTACAAGTGCGTCCGGAAACACGTAATATAGGCGTTTAGGAAAGGAGGATTTGAGATGAAAGTCAGATCATCAGTTAAACCTATCTGTGAGAAATGCAAAGTTATCAAGAGAAAAGGTAGTATCCGTATTATCTGTGAAAATCCTAAACATAAGCAGAGACAGGGTTAATTACCGAATGCTCCTTTCGAAGGGGCGAAGATCCTTCCGATTTTGAAGGAATGGAAACATTGGATTCTCCCATTAGAGAATCAACACACTATGTTATGGCGGCTGTCAGCGGATGACTATCTTAAGTTCGCTGATTCATAATAAACAGCTATACGGCTGGAAGATTTTACCTTACATACCGAGAGGAAGATCTTCGAAAGTAGAATGAAAATGAGGCGTCACACATCCGGGTGTATGCACACATTTCAGGCCGGGAAACCGGAGCTGCATGGGTTCGGAGAACGTGACAGATATTTACGAAAAATTAAACGGAGGTGTCAATACACATGGCTCGTATCGCAGGTGTAGATTTACCAAGAGAAAAACGTGTAGAAATCGGCTTAACTTACATCTATGGAATCGGTAGAGTAAGTGCGACTAAGATTTTAGAGCAGGCAAATGTTAATCCTGATACTCGCTGCAGAGACTTAACTGACGATGAGGTTAAGGCGATCAGCGCTGTTATCGATGAGACTATGACCGTAGAAGGTGATCTTCGTAGAGAGATCGCTTTAAATATCAAGAGATTACAGGAGATCGGATGCTATCGTGGTATCCGTCACAGAAAGGGTCTGCCCGTTCGTGGACAGAAGACCAAGACCAATGCACGTACACGCAAGGGTCCGAATAGAACTGTAGCAAACAAGAAGAAGTAATATATATTTTGAAGAAAGTAGGTTAGTTTAGCATGGCGAAAAAAGTTGCAAAAAAAGTAACAAAAAAGCGCGTAAAGAAAAACGTTGAACGCGGACAGGCACATATTCAGTCATCTTTCAATAATACGATCGTAACTCTTACAGATACTGAAGGTAACGCATTATCATGGGCGAGTGCTGGTGGTCTTGGATTTAGAGGTTCAAAGAAATCTACTCCCTATGCTGCACAGATGGCAGCAGAGACAGCTACCAAGGCTGCTCTGATTCATGGTTTAAAGACAGTTGATGTATTTGTAAAGGGTCCCGGCTCAGGTCGTGAGGCAGCAATCCGTGCGCTTTCAGCATGCGGTCTTGAGGTTACATCAATCACTGACGTAACTCCCGTACCTCATAACGGATGTCGTCCACCCAAACGTAGAAGAGTTTAATTAGGAGGTATTATTAAGATGGCAGTTAATAAAGTACCTGTTCTGAAAAGATGCAGATCCCTTGGCTTAGAGCCGAGTTATTTAGGATATGATAAAAAGTCTAATCGTAATTTAGTTAGAGCAAACCGTAAGGTATCTGAGTACGGTTTACAGCTTCGTGAGAAGCAGAAAGCAAAGTTCATCTACGGCGTACTGGAGAAGCCTTTCCACACCTATTATGAGAAAGCTGACCAGATGAAGGGTATGACCGGTACCAACCTGATGACAATCTTAGAGTCCAGACTGGACAATGTTGTTTTCCGTCTTGGTTTTGCCAGAACCAGAAGAGAGGCAAGACAGATTGTTGACCACAAGTTCGTATTAGTAAACGGCAAGCAGGTAAACATTCCCTCTTATCTTGTAAAGGCTGGCGATACAATTGAGATTCGTGAGAAGAGCAAGAACATCCAGAGATTTAAGGATATCAAAGAGACCACAACCGGAAGATTAGTTCCTGAGTGGTTAGATGCTGATTTAGAGAATTTACAGGGAACCGTAAAAGAGTTACCTACTCGTGATATGATCGATGTACCTGTAGACGAGATGCTTATCGTCGAGTTATATTCCAAATAATCTTCGATTATTTGAAATTATTTATGCACGCGCAAAACAAATGTTGTGCGGCGCACGCAGTATGTTTGCAGTAAATGCGAACATCTGCATGTATCAGCTTGCAACAATTGATATCTAATAAGGAGGGACTTTGCAGTGTTCGAATTTGAAAAGCCGAAGATTGAAATAGCAGAGATTTCCGAAGACAAGAAATACGGCAGATTTGTCGTAGAACCCTTGGAAAGAGGATATGGTACAACACTTGGTAATTCTTTGAGAAGAATTATGCTCTCATCTTTACCGGGTGCAGCAGTCAGCCAGATCAAGATTGATGGCGTGTTACACGAGTTCAGCTCCATCCCCGGAGTAAAAGAGGATGTCACTGAGATCATCATGAACATCAAGAATCTGGCGATCAAGAATACTAGCCCGACAAACGAATCTAAAGTTGCTTATATTGAATTTGAAGGCGAAGGCATTGTGACCGCAGCAGATATTCAGGTTGATTCCGATATCGAGATCATGAATCCTGAATTGGAGATTGCACATTTAAATGGTGGTCCGGACTGCAGACTGTATATGGAGTTGACCATCACCAGCGGTCGCGGATATGTCAGCGCAGATAAAAATAAGAGCGAGGAATTACCCATTGGTGTAATTTCAGTTGACTCAATTTATACTCCGGTAGAGCGTGTAAACCTGTTGATCGAGAACACTCGTGTCGGACAGATCACAGACTATGACAAGCTGACATTGGATGTATACACCAATGGAACCTTAGAGCCTGATGAAGCAATTTCTCTTGCTGCAAAGGTACTCAGCGAGCACTTGAACCTGTTCATCGATCTGTCTGAGAATGCCCAGAAGGCAGAGGTCATGATCGAGAAGGAAGACAATGCACAGGCAAAGGTGCTGGAGATGAATATCGACGAGCTGGAGTTGTCCGTGCGTTCATACAACTGTCTGAAGCGTGCAGGTATCAATACGGTTGAGGAACTGACCAACCGTACACCTGAGGATATGATGAAGGTTCGTAATCTTGGACGCAAGTCTTTAGAGGAAGTATTAGCAAAATTAAAGGAGTTAGGTTTACAGCTTAATTCCGGTGATGAGTAAAGCATAGAAGAACCATAGGTGTCGCTATGCGCTGCGTCTTAATTTGCTGGCAAATTAAGAAGGCATGATAAGAATAAATATGTGGCATAAGCCGGCATTGACATGATAAGTCCGAAGAGCACATGCCGATGTACCACAGATGGAGGAAAAAATAATGGCAAAGTATAGAAAGTTGGGAAAGACTTCTTCCCAGAGAAAAGCGTTACTGAGAAATCAGGTTACACAGTTAATCTATAACGGAAAGATCGTTACTACTGAGGCAAGAGCAAAAGAGATCCGTAAGTGGACTGAGAAGCTCATCGCTTTAGCAGTAAAGGAGAAAGACAATTACGAGGAAGTTACCGTTAAGGCTAAGGTTGCCCGCAAGGACGCTGATGGCAAGCGTGTAAAGGAAGTTGTAAACGGAAAGAAAGTTACCGTATATGACGAAGTTGATAAGACCATCAAGAAGGATAAGCCTTCTCGTCTTCATGCACGTCGCCAGATGTTACAGATCCTTTACCCTGTAACTGAGGTTCCTGCTGAGTTAGCCGGACGTAAGAGAAATACCAAGAAGATAGATCTTCCTGCAAAGTTATTTGACGAGATCGCACCGAAGTACGTTGACCGTAAGGGTGGATACACCAGAATCGTTAAGATCGGTGAGCGTAAGGGCGATGGCGCAATGACTGTTGTTATCGAGTTAGTTTAATTTTTATTACTATAAAAAAGAAGCCGAGACAAATTGTCTCGGCTTCTTTTTTGTGTTATACTAAACACTATGAATGAAAAAGTCTATCAAACACTGGAATACAACAAAATAATTGACAAATTAGAAGCGCATGCTTTTTCGACAGAAGCAAAAAAACGCTGCCGGGAACTGATTCCCATGACAGATCGCGCAGCAATTGAGGAGGCACAGGTATATACGAAAGATGCGCTGACGCGTATTTTGAAAAACGGAAGCGTTTCGCTTTCCGGTATCACGGATGTGAACGGATCACTGCAGCGCCTGCGACTGGGCGCGTCCCTATCTGCGATGGAATTACTTCGGATCTGTTCTCTTTTAGAGACGGCAAAGCGTATGAAGAATTTTGCCAGAGGCAAATCTGAGGATGCACCCAGAGACAGCCTGGATGCGATGTTTACGGCGTTAGAGCCGTTAAACAGCCTGCAGGATGAGATCCGCCGCTGTATTATTTCCGAGGAGGAGATCGCGGACGATGCCAGTACAAAGCTGCGGAGCATCCGAAAAAATATCCGCGGTATGAATGACCGTGTACATGCACAGTTAAACAAACTGATGGCTCAGGAGAACACCAGAAGCTGTCTGCAGGATGCGGTTGTCACAATGCGCGGAGACCGCTATTGTCTGCCGGTAAAGGCGGAGTATAAGTCTCAGATCCCCGGTATGGTGCATGACCAGTCCTCCACCGGATCCACGGTCTTTATCGAGCCGTTGTCCGTGGTCAACCTGAACAATGAGTTAAAGACACTGCTCATTCAGGAGCAGGAGGAGATCGAGGCGATTCTGGCGGAATTGTCCAATCAGACGGCGGAACACTCCGTGACGCTGGAATCGGACTATCGTGTACTTGTGGAACTGGATTTTATTTTTGCAAAGGCAGAACTGGCGAAGGATTATAATGGTGTAGCGCCGCTCTTTAATACGGAGGGACGCATTCACATCCGCCGCGGAAGACATCCGCTTTTAGATCAGAAAAAGGTCGTACCTATTGATATCCGTCTGGGTGAGGAGTTTAACCTTCTGGTGGTGACAGGACCGAATACCGGCGGTAAGACGGTATCATTAAAAACGGTCGGATTATTGACATTGATGGGGCAGGCGGGATTGCATATTCCGGCAAATGACCGCTCGGAACTGGCAATCTTCCACGATGTATTTGCGGATATCGGCGATGAACAGAGTATTGAGCAAAGCTTATCCACGTTCTCTTCCCATATGACAAACATTATCCGCATTTTGGATCATGTAGATGACAGGTGTCTGGTATTGTTTGACGAGTTGTGTGCCGGAACGGATCCCACCGAGGGAGCAGCGCTGGCCATCGCGATACTGGATGATCTGCATAAACGCGGTGTGCGCACGATGGCAACCACGCACTATAGTGAGATCAAGGTGTATGCTTTGAGCACGGAAGGAGTAGAAAACGCATGCTGTGAGTTTGACGTGGAGACCTTAAGCCCGACCTATCGTTTGCTGATCGGTATTCCGGGCAAGAGTAACGCGTTTGCAATTTCCGGAAAGCTGGGCCTTCCTTCCTACCTGATCGATGATGCGAAGGTGCGCATTACCTCCGAACAACAAAGCTTCGAGGATCTGATCGCGGATCTGGAATCCAGCCGTGTGACGATCGAGAAGGAGCGGGCGGAGATTGAACAATATAAGTCAAAGAATAAGAATTTGAATCAGCAGCTGGCGCGCAAGCAGGAACGTCTGGATGAGAGCCGTGAAAAGATCCTGCGGGAGGCGAATGAGCAGGCGGCGGCCATCCTGAAGGAGGCAAAGGATTTCGCGGATGCAACGATCCGTAATTTCCAGAAGTATGGTGCGGCTATGCCCTCCATGAAGGATATGGAACGGGAGCGTACAGCGCTTCGAGAGGAGATCACAAAGAAGCAGGAAAAAGCAGCAAATAAAAAGAAGCTCCAGCAGCAGAAGAATCATCAGGCACCGAAAAAACTGAGGGTTGGAGATAAAGTCAAGGTGCTCAGCATGAACCTGACGGGAACCGTGCATACCCTTCCGGATGCAAAAGGCAATCTGTTCGTGCAGATGGGAATCCTTCGTTCCCAGGTGAACGTGAACGATCTGGTGCTGATCGATGAAAATGCAGATATCAAGGCAGCAAAGAAGCGCTACGAAAAGACCGGATCGGGAAGCATCAAGATGTCCAAATCCGCCTCTGTTTCCACAGAGGTCATGTTGATCGGGCTGACGGTGGATGAGGCGCTGGCAAAGCTTGATAAGTATCTGGACGACGCGCTGTTAGCCCATATGCCTTCTGTGCGCATTGTGCACGGCAAGGGCACCGGTGCGCTCAGAAACGCGGTACATTCACATCTGAAGCGTCTCAGCTATATTGATAACTATCATCTGGCCGAGTTTGGTGAGGGTGATGCCGGTGTGACGATCGCAGAGTTTAAATAATGGAGAACAAATTATGGTGGCAAAACAAAAAATATTGATCGTAGATGATGATAACAATATTGCAGAGCTGATCTCGCTCTATCTGACAAAAGAGTGCTTTGACACAAAGATTGTCAATGATGGAGAGGAAGCCCTGTTAGCGTATAAGAGCTATAACCCGAATCTGATCCTTTTGGATCTGATGCTTCCGGGCATCGATGGCTATCAGGTGTGCAGAGAGATCCGGGCAAAGGACAACATTCCGATCATCATGCTCTCTGCAAAGGGAGAAGTGTTTGACAAAGTGCTGGGTCTGGAGCTGGGGGCAGATGATTATATCATGAAGCCCTTTGATTCCAAGGAGATGGTTGCCCGCGTCAAGGCAGTGCTCAGACGATATCAGCCTGCCAAGCAGGAGAAACCGGCGGCAGCCACGATCAAGATGGTGTCGTATACGGATCTGGAAGTGAATCTGTCCAACTATTCGGTGGAATATATGGGAGAGACCATCGATATGCCGCCAAAGGAACTGGAGCTTTTGTATTTTCTGGCATCTTCGCCCAATCAGGTATTTACAAGGGAGCAATTGCTGGATAATATCTGGGGTTATGAATATATCGGAGATACCCGCACGGTGGATGTTCACGTCAAACGCCTTCGCGAGAAGATCAAGGATCATGAGGGCTGGGGCATCACCACAGTGTGGGGTATCGGTTACAAATTTGAGGTTAGGGAATAAACATGAAACGAACGCTTGGATATAAGCTGATCGGCGGCATTGTGCTCTATGGCGTGCTGGGTTTTCTTTTGGTGGCTTCCCTTGTGGAGTGGACCTTTCAACAGAAGGCGCAGAGTACGGAAGCAACAAAGCTTTACAAGGAAGCGCTGGCGATCACATCCAACTACGCAGAGGACTATTACCGCAACCGATTGACACAGGAGGAACTGGAGGAGCAGATGCGGGTGTTGTCCTCTTACACTGAGGGGGAGATCTGGATCGTTGACCGCAAGGGCATTGTGCTCATTGGAAAAGAGAAGAGTGGAGAGCCCTATGAGATACCGGATTTTCGGATCTCGGATTTTGGTACGAAATATTACTGTATCGGGCATTTTTATGATTGCTTTGATGAGCAGATGCTCACAGTATTTGCACCGATCACGGTTGATTATCAGGTACGTGGTTATGTGATGATCCATAAGAGTATCCGCCATATTTATCAGGATGCAGATTATTTTCTGAACATGTCATATATGGCGCTGTTGTCGCTATTGATCTTTAGTATGACATTTCTGGTCATGTATCTGTGGCATACGTATCACCGTATCTGGCGGATGAACCGGATCGCACACCAGTACATGGAAGGCAATTTTACGGCGGTCATGGAAGATGGCTCTGAGGATGAACTGGGATTTTTGTCAGCCTCCTTTAACTACATGGCCAACGAGCTGAATACACTGGAGGAGGATCAGCGGAAATTTGTATCAAACATTTCCCATGATTTTCGTTCTCCGCTGACTTCAATCAAGGGTTATGTGGAGGCTATGCTGGATGGAACGATCCCGGTGGAGATGCAGGAAAAATACTTAAACATTATTATCACGGAAACAGAGCGACTGACGAAACTGACCAGCGGTCTCATCGAACTCAACAAGTACGGCGGGCATGGAAAAACAATCCTGGACAAGACGGATTTTGATATCAACGCGGTCATCGGGCAGACAGCGGCCACTTTTGAAGGAGTATGCAATGAAAAGCACATTGTGCTGGAGCTGGTCCTTACGGGAGATGAGCTGTTTGTTCATGCGGATAAGTCCAAAATTCAGCAGATCATCTATAATCTGACGGATAATGCGATCAAGTTCAGCCATCAGGATTCCGTCATACGGCTGGAGACACATGTAAAAAATGAGAAGGTATTTGTGTCTGTGAAGGATAGTGGTATCGGTATTCCAAAGGAATCCATCGGAAAGATCTGGGAGCGCTTTTATAAAACGGATCTTTCGCGCGGCAAGGATAAAAAGGGAACAGGGATCGGCCTGGCAATCGTCAAAGAGATCGTTCAGGCCCATGGTGAAAATATCAATGTCATCAGTACGGAGGGAGTAGGCACGGAGTTTATCTTCACGCTTCCGTTTGTAGATGACACCGAGTAAAAAACAGAGACGTAGCTGTGGGGGAACCGGACAGCTACCGGAGGGTTTTTATATGGCAGATGATTTTCAGTTTATCAGAGAAACAAGGAAAGAAAAACCGATCAACCGGAAGCGGCTGATCCGTCAAATGGTAAAAACAATCATTTTGGCTGTTTTGTTTGGTGCAGTTGCCAGCCTGACGTTTGTAGTCTTAAAACCCCGGCTGGAGCAGTATTTTTTACCGGAGGAACCACCGCAGGTGTCCTTTGTGGAGCCGGAACCGGAGGAGGAAGAGCCGAAGGAGCCTGAAAACGACTTGCCGACGGACAACGGAAAGACAGAAACAGTCATAATAGAAAAGCCTGCAAAACTGGATCTGACCCAGTATCAGACGCTTCAGAATCAGCTGTATGCCGTTGGACGGGAGGCAGATAAGTTTATCGTATCAGTGACAAATGTAAAAAATGATACTGATATTTTTAATACAACTTATGAAACCAAGGGCATAGGCTCCGGGATCATCATTGCAGATACCGGCGGACAGCTGCTCATCCTGACGGAGAAAAAGACGATCGCCGGGGCATCTTCTATTCGCGTAACCTTTGCAGATGGAGCAACTGTGAAAGCAGAATTGCAGAGATATGACGGGAATACCGGAATCGCGGTGCTTCGGGTAAGATCGGAGGATGTACCCAAGGATACGAGACGACAGATCTCCGTGGCAACGCTTGGAAGCTCGGTAGGTGTTTCCCAGGGGCAGACGGTTTTGGCGGTGGGAAGTCCCATCGGCACGCTGCGTTCCATCCTGACCGGAAATATCACTTCCAACAGAAATACCATATCAACCATGGACTGCAATTATACGATCTTTACGACAGACATGGTTGGAAGCGCGGATGCCAGCGGTGCGCTGATCAACACAAGCGGCGAGATCATTGGTTTCGTGCTTCAGGATTACAATATGCAAAAGGAGCAGACGACACTGGCAGCGGTATCTATTTCCGAGCTGAAGGGTGTGATCGAGCTGCTGTCAAATGATAAACAGGTGCCTTATCTGGGTCTGCGGATCAGTACGGTCACGGATGAGATCGCGGAAGATTACCAAATGCCAAAGGGTGTGTATGTGCGCGATGTGGCACTTGATTCTCCGGCTATGGAGGCCGGATTTCAGAGCGGCGATGTGATCACGAAGATCAATGGAGAAGCGGTCCTTGTGGCAGAGGATTATGAAAAGCTGCTGCGTGGGCTTGCCGTGGACGATACCGTTCATATCACCTGCGAACGTCAGAGTGCGGGATCTTATATTTCGCTGGAGATTGACGCAAAAGTAGGAGTGTTAGAATAAAAAGAAATATGAGGAAAAAGAAATGCATTTTATCGGAGAACTGCGTGAGGGAGAGCGTATCAACGAAATCTACCTCTGCAAACAAAAACAGACAGCTGTAACAAAGGCGGGCAAACCCTACGAATCACTGGTGCTTCAGGATAAGACAGGCACGCTGGATGCAAAGATCTGGGATCCGTCTTCTCAGGGGATTGAGGAGTGTGACGCTCTGGATTATGTGAATGTCATGGGTGACGTGACCAGCTTTCAGGGTACGCTGCAGTTAAATGTTAAGAGACTGCGCAAGGTATCAGAGGGTGAGTATGATCCGAAGGATTATCTTCCGGTGAGCGAATATAATGTGGAAGAAATGTACCGGGAGCTGCAGGGCTATGTCAGGAGCCTGACCAATCCCTATCTGAAAAAACTGGTGGGCGGGCTGTTTTTGGAGGACGCGGATTTCGCAAAGCGTTTTCAGTTCCATTCCGCAGCAAAGAGTGTTCATCACGGATTTGTGGGAGGACTTCTGGAGCATACGCTTTCCGTGACAAAGCTGTGTGATTTTTTTGCGGAGCGCTATCCGATCTTAAACCGGGATCTTTTGATAACGGCTGCTTTGTTCCATGACATTGGAAAAATGGAAGAATTATCTGCGTTTCCGGCAAATGATTACACGGATGAGGGACAGCTGTTGGGACATATCGCTATGGGAATGGAAATCGTAGGCATGCGCATCCGCGCGATCGACGGATTTCCGCGCAAGCTGGCAAATGAACTGAAGCACTGTATTCTGGCACATCATGGTGAGCTGGAGTACGGATCCCCGAAGAAGCCGGCGATCCCGGAGGCGGTCGCATTGAACTTTGCAGACAATCTGGATGCAAAGATGGAGACCTTAAAAGAACTGTTTGCCAATGTCCCCGAGGGAAATACAGACTGGCAGGGATTCAGCCGTCTGTTTGATTCGAATATCCGCAGATCGAGCATCTAGCAGATAGCATGGAATAATTTCATATTGTAGAGTAAATATCATGGGTCTGGCCCATGATATTTTATGGAGAAGCGAAATGCAGAAAAACGATTTGATCGAATTAGAGATCACAGATATGGGAGTGGGTGGTGAAGGTATCGGAAAAGCGGATGGTCTGACCTTTTTTGTAAAGGATGCGATCATCGGTGATACGATCTGTGCACGCGTCACAAAATTAAAAAAAACGTATGGATACGCCAGAGTGGAAGATCTGGTAAAGCCTTCGGATCTGCGGTGCGAGCCGCGCTGCCCGCAGCACAGGCGCTGCGGCGGCTGCCAGATCCAGGCGATGGATCCAAAGGCTCAGCTCGCGTTTAAACAACAGAAGGTCCGTGGCAATCTTATCCGGCTGGGTGGGTTTGCGGCGGATTTTATTGATGCAGTAATGGAGCCGGTCGTTGGAATGGAAGAGCCGTATCGCTATCGCAATAAGGCGCAGTTTCCCATCGGCACCGACCGTGAGGGAAATCCCGTGGCAGGATTTTATGCGGCGCGGACCCACAGTATCATTCCTGTAACGGATTGTCTGCTGGGTGTGGAGGAGAACCGCACCATTTTGGATATGGTGCTTGCCTATATGAAGGAAAACAGTGTCAGCGCCTATGATGAAACGACCGGTAAGGGATTGATCCGCCATGTGCTCATCCGTTACGGCTTTACGACGAAGGAACTCATGGTTGCACTGGTCATCAATGGGCGCAGTCTGCCGAAGGCAGACAGGCTGGTGGAGCGTTTGGTTACCGTTCCGGGCATGAAGAGTATCTCTGTGAATATCAATCAGGAAAACACAAACGTGATCCTCGGTCAGGAGACGACCTGCATCTGGGGTCAGCCGTATATCACAGACTATATCCATCTGCGCGACTGCAGCGATGACCGCTTTGCGCTGACAGATACGGCTGTGGCTTTCCAGATCTCGCCCCAGTCCTTTTATCAGGTCAATCCGGTGCAGACGGAAAAGCTCTATTCGTTGGCAATGGAATACGCCAGACTGACCGGCACAGAGAGCGTGTGGGATCTGTACTGTGGCATCGGAACGATCTCTCTGTTTCTCGCCCGGAAGGCAGGGCAGGTCTACGGCGTGGAGATCGTGCCCCAGGCCATCGAAGATGCGAAGCGCAACGCCGCACTCAACGGCATCACGAATGCGCAGTTTTTTGTCGGAAAAGCGGAGGAAGTGCTGCCGGAGTTTTATGCGAGAAATACGTCAGGCGCAGAGTCAGAAGAAGAGACGGTCGGCAATGAGGCATCAATTTCCGGGTCTGGTGCGGGTGACATGGCTCATCCGGACGTGATCGTGGTGGATCCGCCGCGCAAGGGCTGTGATCCTGCCTGCCTTGACACGATGCTCAAAATGCAGCCGGAGCGCATCGTCTACGTGAGCTGCGATTCCGCCACGCTGGCGCGTGATCTGCGCATTTTGTGTGATGGTGGGTATGAGTTGAAACGGGTGCGGCCCGTGGACCAATTTAGCCATACCGTCCATGTTGAATGCGTGACATGTCTACAAAGGGTGAAGTAATAGAGGATTAGGATCAGCTTGGGCTGGTCCTTTTTCAATTGCATCAAAATGATTTTTATTTAGTCAACAGGAATGCCGGAAACGGCAAAAACAAATAGGTAACATATATTGACAATTGAATTTATTGCCGATGACATGGTATACTATATTGCAGATACGTACATTTTTTGATTCGATTTATGACGGAGAATAGCAGATGCGATACCTTTCAGTTACTGAAATAGCAAAGAAATGGGATGTGTCCGAGCGTAGCGTTAGAAACTACTGTGCTCAAGGACGTGTGCTCGGTGCATTCCTTACCGGCAAGACTTGGAATATTCCTGAAAATGCGGAAAAGCCGGAGCGGTCTAACAAAAAGAAAAAACAACCTATAACATTATTGGATATTTTACAGGAGCAGAAAGCAAGCAAATACTCTGGTGGCATTTATCACAAGACACAGATTGATTTGACATATAATTCCAACCATATGGAGGGTTGTCGTTTGACTCACGATCAGACCAGGTATATTTTTGAAACAAATACCATTGGCATAGAAAATGAAGTCCTCAATGTGGACGATGTGGTTGAGACCGCAAACCATTTCCGTTGCATTGATATGATCATTGATCATGCGAAAGTGGTACTGACTGAAAAGTTAATTAAGGAACTTCATCTGATTCTGAAAAACGGCACGAGCGATTCCAGAAAAGATTGGTTTGCTGTCGGTGACTATAAGAAATTGCCGAATGAAGTCGGTGGCATGGACACGGCACTTCCGGAAGAAGTTGCCGGTAAGATGAAAGCGTTGCTGGCAGACTACAACTCCAAGAAAGAAAAGACTTTCGAGGATATTCTGGACTTTCATGTGAAGTTTGAGCGGATCCATCCGTTCCAGGATGGCAACGGTCGTGTAGGCAGACTGATTATGTTTAAGGAGTGCCTGAAATATTATATCGTACCGTTTATCATCGAGGAGGATCTGAAACTGTTCTATTATCGTGGACTGAAAGAGTGGAATAATGAAAAAGGGTATCTGATCGATACTTGCTTGACTGCACAGGATAGATATAAAGCGTATTTGGATTATTTTAGGATTGAATATTGAGAGAATATTATATGAACTGTGAAAAAGAAAAGTTTATGGAAAATGCTTTTAGGAGGACTAATATAAATGGCAAATGAGAAATTCAATGTAGTAGGAACAAATATTGCTGAAAAGGCAACGGTAATTTGGAATGTGGCTGATATGTTAAGAGGCCCATTTAAACCTCACGAGTATGGCCTTGTTATTTTGCCGATGACAGTAGTGAAAAGATTTCATGATTGTTTATTGCCTACACATGAAGCAGTACTTACTCAGTATGAAAAAGTGAAAAACTTTGCTGTTATAGATGGATTTTTAACAAAGGCTTCCGGTTATCAATTTTATAACACAAGTAAGTATACGTTTGATTCATTAGTTGCTGACCCCGAAAACATCGAGGCAAATTTCAGGGACTATTTGAATGGATTTTCTGCCAATGTTCAGGATGTGTTATCCAAGTTCGATTTTGACAACATCATTAAGAGAATGGTAGATAGTAATACCTTGTATCTTGTAATTAAGGAATTTAATTCGCAAAAAGGATACCTCGGACCGGATAAAATCAGTGCAGTAGATTGTGGTTATATTTTTGAAGATTTAGTAAAGAGATTTTCAGAGTCTTTTGGAGAAGAAGCTGGAGCACATTTCACAAGTAGAGATGTCATTTATCTTATGACCGACCTGCTTCTTTCTGATGCGGATTTGACTAAGGGTGGAAATGTTACGGTTTATGATATGGCAATGGGAACATCACAGATGCTTAGCTGTATGGAAGAGCGGATTCATGAGTTAAATAGTGAAATAGATGTTACTTGTTTTGGACAGGAGTTCAATCCTTCAACATTTGCTATTGCCAAGGCTGATATGATGATACGTGGTGGAGACCCGAATAATATGAGATTTGGTGATACATTATCGGAAGACCAGTTTAGTGGTTATCAGTTTCAATATATTATTTCTAATCCACCATTTGGTATTGACTGGAAAAGAGAGCAGAAAGTTGTTGAAGCAGAAGCCGCAAAAGGTGAACTTGGTAGATTTGCACCCGGATTACCAAAGATTTCAGATGGTCAACAGTTATTTGTCCTTAATGGTTTGTCAAAACTTGCTACCAATGGAAAGATGGCTATTATTCAGAATGGTTCACCGCTATTCTCTGGGGATGCAGGTAGTGGTCCTTCTGAAATTAGAAGATACATATTAGAAAATGACTGGCTTGATGCAATTGTTCAGTTGTCTACTGATATGTTCATGAATACCGGTATCAGTACTTATATATGGATACTGAATAAGAATAAACCTGCATACAGAGCTGGAAAGGTACAGCTGATTGATGCATCCCATTGTTATGAAGCAAGAAGAAAATCAATTGGAACAAAGAGAAATGATATTACTGACTTGTGCAGAGAACTGATCACAAAGGCATATGGAGAGTTCAAACAGGATGAAATCTATGGGGACAAGTCTGGTGTTTATTGTCACAGTAAGATTTATGATTCTGAAGAGTTTGGCTACAAGAAGATTGTTGTAGAACAACCACAGAGGGATGAAAATGGTGAAATAATTCTTAAGAAGGGTAAGCCGGTAGCGGATGCAAGTCTTAGAGACACTGAGAATGTACCTCTTACAGAAGATATCGAAGAATATTTCAAGAGAGAAGTATTACCATATGCTCCGGATGCATGGATTGATACAAAGAAAACAAAGGTTGGTTATGAAATCCCTATGACAAGGTATTTCTACGAGTATCAGGCACCTGAATCTGTAGAAGAAATTGCTGCAAGATTGCATGAACTGGAGCTAGATATTCAGATCAGTTTAGATGCTTTATTTGGAGGTAACTAATATGAGCCGACAAATGAAAGATAGTGGAATTGAATGGATTGGGGAGATACCTGAGGCATGGGAAGTTGTAAGAATGAAATCTTGTATTTCAGCAAGAGACAGTGGAGCATGGGGAGTTGAAGCTAATGGAGAAGAAGGCGATGCTATCTGCTTAAGAATTGCAGACTTTGACTATTCAAAGTTTACGTTCAAAAATGTGGATGAATCAGAACTTACAATTCGGCACTACAATATGGACATAATCAATAAATTAGCTTTGAGAAAAGGTGATATTGTAATAGAAAAATCAGGTGGTGGAGAAAAGACTCCTGTTGGAAGAACTGTGATATTTGATAAAGATTATGTAGCGCTTTATGCTAACTTCTGTGACAGACTAAGGTGTAGAGAGATTGTGACTTCAAAGTTTTTGCAATACATTTTTGTAACTTTCTATACAAATAAATTTGTATGGAACTATATTAAACAGACTACAGGTATTCAAAACTTAGATTTGACAACGATGCTTGCGAAGGAAATGGTTGCATTACCTTCTCTTGCGGAACAAGAAAGAATTGCAAAATTTCTTGATTCACAATGTGCTCACATAGATGCAGTAATAGAAAAGACTAAAGCATCTGTTGAAGAGTATAAGAAATTAAAGCAGGCAGTTATCACTCAGGCAGTTACCAAAGGTGTTCGTGGTGATAGACCAATGAAGGATAGTGGTAGTATTTGGTTTGGAGAAATACCAAAAGATGTCAACATTTCTAGAGTAGGATTACATTATGATATTATTTTGGGCAAGATGGTATGTTCTGAACCAAAGGAATCGTCGATGAAAGAATATCCATATATATGTGCGGCAAATGTTCATTTTGAGGGTGTTGATACATCGGACTTGAAAAAAATGTGGTTTTCAGATACAGAGATTTCAACATATGAGGTAAGGAATGGCGATTTGCTTGTTGTAGAAGGTGGAGCAGGAGCAGGAGGCTGTGCAATTGCACATGATATAAGTGAAAAGATTGGAATTCAGAATTCGATTCAGATAGTTCGACCTAAAAAGGATGACTCTAGTGCATATCTGTGTTATTTATTACAGGCTCTAGTGAAGCAGAAATATATTGATGTGATTTGTAACAAGGCTACTATACCTCATTTTACAAAAGATAAGTTGGCTACAGTTCCTTTTATAAAATGGAGTTATGAAGAGCAGTGTGAAATTGTTGCATATTTGGATAAAAAATGTTCTGAAATGGATGTACTTGTTGCAAAGAAAGAAGCTTTTTTGACAGAATTGGAGACGTATAAGAAATCACTCATCTACGAATATGTTACAGGTAAGAAGGAGGTGCCTCAGTCATGTCAGTAACAGAAACAACGGAAAAGAGATTTGAAACAGATATTGAGGCATTTTTTTTGTCAGCGGCAGGTGGATATACGAAAAATAATGACACATATGAACCAGACCTTGGCTTATATTCTGCAACACTGATTCGATTTATTCAGAAAACACAGCCAAACGAGTGGAAAAGGTTTACTATGCAAAATGCAACAGACCCAGAGAGAAAGTTCTGTCATGCATTTAACACTGCTTGTGACATGGATGGTTTAGTATCTGTTTTAAGGCATGGTTTTAAGCATCGTGGTATCACATTTAGAGTTTGCTATTTCAAACCGGAATCGTCTCTTAATCAAACAGCGCAAGCATTATATGAAAAAAATGAAATTACGGTTAACAGACAATGGTACTATTCGAAAGATAATAACAACTCTGTTGATATGGTAATTGCTATCAATGGTATTCCTGTGTTTGCATTTGAATTAAAGAATCAGTACACGGGTCAGAATGTAGATAACGCTAAGAGACAATGGATGTATGACCGTGACCCTAGAGAAATTTGTTTCCAGTTTAATAAGAGAATACTGGGGTATTTCTGCGTAGACCAGCTTGAAGTATGGATGACTACTAAAATTGATGGTAAAGATACATTCTTTTTGCCATTCAACCAAGGTTCTGGTGGAGCTGGCAATAATGGTGGTAAAGGTAATCCTGTTAATCCGAATGGATATCCGACAGCATATTTATGGGAAAAAGTATTCCAAAAAGACAGCATGATGGACATAGTTCAGAAGTTTATTCATTTGCAGGTAAAAGAAGAAAAGAAACTGCTGGCAAATGGTTCTGAACAGATTATTAAGAAGAAAACGCTCATATTTCCTCGATATCATCAATTGGATGTAGTAAGAAAACTGATTGCTGATGTAAGGGAATACGGAACCGGTAAGAATTATCTGATTCAGCATAGCGCAGGTTCGGGTAAGTCTAATTCTATTGCTTGGACTGCTTACCGATTGGCTTCCTTACATAATGAAGAGAATAAGCCTGTTTTTAGTAGTGTTATTGTTGTTACTGATAGAACAGTTCTGGATGCACAGTTACAGGAGACAATATCTGGGTTTGACCATACAATTGGTGCTGTTGAAACGATTGGGGAAGATAAGAACTCAAGAGACCTTAGAGATGCTATCAATAATGGGGTAAGAATTATTGTAACTACATTACAAAAATTTCCTGTGATTTATCAGGAAGTGGATGATACAAAAGGACGAGCTTTTGCTGTAATTGTGGATGAGGCACATTCTTCTCAGACTGGAAGCTCTGCAATGAAGCTTAAGGCGGCACTTGCAGATACAGAAGATGCACTTAGAGAGTATGCAGAAATTGAAGGTAAAACCGAAGAAGAAATTGATAAAAACGATAAGCTTGTACAGGAAATGATTACTCACGGAAAACATAAGAATTTATCATTTTTTGCATTCACTGCAACCCCAAAAGCTCAGACATTAGAGATGTTTGGTATTCCATGTGAGGATGGTTCATTTCATCCATTTCATATTTACAGTATGAAGCAAGCGATTGAAGAAGGATTTATTCTTGACGTTTTACAAAATTATATGACATACAGTACTTGCTTTAAGATTGCAAAGAATACAGAAGAGAACCCAGAGTTACCGGAGAGTAGAGCAACAAAGGTGATCAAGAAGTATGAGAAACTGCACCCCTATAATATTAGCCAGAAATCTGAAATTATTGTGGAGACTTTCATAGATACAACAATGAAGAAGATTGGTGGAAGGGGCAAGATGATGGTTGTTACTGATTCTCGTCTAGCTGCTGTGCGATACTTCCATGAAATCAAAAAATACATTGCTGAGCATCACTATAGCGATGTTGATGTATTAACTGCGTTTTCCGGTAGTGTGCAGGATGGTGATGAGGAGTATACTGAATCTGGACTTAATATTAGAAAAGATGGAAGCCATATTTCAGAAACACAAACAAAGTCAGAATTTCATGAGAACTTTAATATCCTGATTGTGGCTGAAAAATACCAAACCGGATTTGATGAGCCACTCCTTCACACAATGATTGTTGATAAGAAGCTAAAGAATGTAAAAGCTGTGCAGACTCTATCTCGATTAAATAGAACCTGTGCTGGAAAGGTGGATACTTTTGTATTAGATTTTGCTAATAAGAAGGAAGATATATTAGAGGCATTTCAGCCATTCTATCAGGAAACCAGTTTGGAACAGGAAGTAAATGTTGACCTCATTTATCAAACTGAGAGAGAACTGCTTGATTATGCTATTTACACTGAAAATGATATTTTGGCATTTATTGAGGTCTGGAACAAACCGGGAAAACAAGATGCCACTGCAATGGGTAAAATGACTAGTGTACTTAAGCCGGTAGCAGATAGATATAATCTTAAGAACTCTGAAGAGAAGTATCAGTTTAGAAGATTAGTTCGTAGCTTGCTTAAGTATTACAGCTATGTCACTCAGGTTGTTCGCATGTTTGATAAAGATATGCATAAGGAGTATCTATTCTTAAGTTATCTGATTGGACTGATACCAGCGGATCCTATAGAGCCAGTAGATTTGGATGGTAAGCTGAAGCTAGAATATTATAAGCTTCAGAAAACATTTAGTGGTGCGATTCAATTAGACAATATGGATGGTCAATATGTACCTGCAAAGCAGAAGGCTGTTCAGGGTAAAAAAGAGAAGAGTACTCTGGATGAAATTATCGAGAAAATAAATGAAAGGTACAAGGGTGATTTTACTGACGCAGATAGAGTCATGTTATCAGCATTACATGATAAGCTTCGTAAAGATGAAAAGCTTGCGAATTCTGCGAAGACGTCAGATCCTCGTATATTTGTAGAAAGTATTTTCCCGGCAGCTTTTGGAACTGCAGCTATGGATAGTTATATGGAATCACAGGAAAGCTATACTGCTTTGTTTGAAGATAAGACAAAGTATGATGCAATTATGAATGCATTGGCTGGAGTGATTTACAGAGAGATGAGGCAAAGTTTAGTAAAATAATTTGTAGCATTAGGCATAGCAGGAGAAAGAAGGGAAATATTGATACGGGAGAACAATAAGATTGAATTATACGAAGACCAGCCGATAAGAACCGCTTGGGATGAAGAAAATGAAGAATGGTATTTTTCCATTATTGATGTGGTGGCAGTACTAACCGACAGTAAAGATGCTAATGCATATTGGAGAAAACTAAAACAAAGGTTAATTGAAGATGGAAACGAAACCGTGACAAATTGTCACGGTTTGAAAATGAAAGCTTCAGATGGAAAGCGACGAATGACGGATGTTGCAAATACAGAACAACTTTTGCGTATCATTCAATCGATTCCGTCAAAGAAAGCAGAACCATTTAAATTATGGCTGGCACAAGTGGGAAGAGAGCGTATAGAGGAAATCATTGATCCGGAGTTGACGATTGATCGGGCATTGGAAACTTATTCAAAAAAAGGATATCCGGCAGATTGGATCAATCAAAGGCTGCAAACGATTCGCGCGAGAAAAGAGTTAACGGATGAGTGGCAGACTCATGGAGTCAAAAAAGGAAATGAATATGCGATCCTTACGGATGAGGTGACAAAAGCGTGGTCAGGGATGAGTACTCGTCAATATAAAAATCTCAAGGGCTTAAAAAAAGAGAACCTTCGGGATAATATGAGTACGTTGGAATTGGCTCTTAATATGCTGGCAGAAGCAACAACGACGGAACTTACAAAATCTCAGAATCCACAAGGTCTGGAGGAAAACAGAAAGGTTGCGAGAACCGGCGGACAGATTGCTGGAGAAGCAAGAGAACGGATAGAGAAAGAAACTGGGAATCCGGTAATTACAAGTCAAAATGCGGTAAGTTTAAACTCGGTTGTGACGGGTATGCTTGAAGGCGTTGTGGCTGATTCTGATGAAAAGAAAAATTAAAAGAATCCGTATAGGGTACCTGGCCTCGATGGCGCGCAGATGCGGCATACATAGATATTTCTCAACAGGCAAAAAAGCGCATATACATTTTATTTTTCCAATCTGCTTGTAAATATATGTCAAAAATGCTATACTACCAAAAAATTATTTCCAATAAAGGTGTAAAGATAGGATTGATGATATGAAGACAGCAGATACAATAAACACTGTTTGTTCGAAGCTTGGAATCACAAAAGCAGATCTGGCGAAGCGCATGGGAATGCTTCCGTCGTCTCTCTACAGAAAGCTTGCCAGAGAAAGCATGACGCTGGAAGAACTTCAGAAATGTCTGGATGTGTTAGGGGTCGGGGTGGAGTTCGATCTCATATATCCGGATGGAAATGTTCATAGATCGCAAGTGAATCATGAGATGCTTTTGGAACGCGTGGACATGTTGGAAACAGAACTGGAAGCAGTGAGAAAAGTAACAGAATTTCATAAGAAGTCGTTAAGGGATATTCGGACAGAACTGAACAGTGCAGTCGGATATGCGGAGCTTGGCAGGAAACGTGATGCCAAAGCAGAGGCGTATCTGGAGAAAATGCAGACGGTTTTGAAAAATATGGAAATGACAATTGCATATGCACTTGGAGAGTCCGTTTATGAAGAGCCGGTAGTTGAAGAACCGGAGAATCTGGAAGCACTGGAGGGTCGGCGTGTCCTTCTTGTGGAGGATAATGAGCTGAATCGGGAGATCATGAAGGAGATCCTGGTGGGTCAAGGTTTGATCGTTGAAGAAGCCGGCGATGGAAGCAAAGCACTTGCGGCAGTGAAGGGAAATGAGCCCGGCTACTATCATTTTCTTGTGATGGATATTGAGATGCCTGTGATGGACGGATTTGAATCAACGGAACGGATACGAAAGCTGCCAAACCGGATCCGTGCAAATGTTCCGATCATTGCGCTTACAGCAAATGCGCGTCCGGAGGATCGGGAACGCGCGGTTCAGGTAGGAATGGATGATTTCCTTGCAAAGCCGGTGAGTTCGACCCGGCTTTTGAGCAGTTTGATGAAGTTTCTGTGAGCAAAAAGAGGAAAAACGATGTGAATGACCGGTATACTCACAGTAAAACGAATGTAAATGAGAAAGAAATAAAAACGAAAAAGAAACGATCATTAAAAATGTCAGAAACAAAGAATAGAGCGGATGAACTGTGATTGCTCACAGGTTCATCCGCTCTATTTTTTTTCAGAGGGGAATGACAAGCTCCGGATAAAACGAGGTTCGGCGGGTTGCATTGCCCGGCAGTTTGAATGGTTCTGTTTAAAAAATATCTTTATAGATTTTTTAAATGGATGAGTAAGCTCTTAACGGATATTTAAAAAATAATGTGATACGATCTTTTTACTAAAAGGAGCCATGGGAAATGCTCACAATATTCTGACAAGGAACGAATGAACATACAGATCAAAGGAGGATAAGCCGATGGAAAAAAGCTATACAATCATTGCAGGGAGTGGGCGTTTAGGAGCAAGCATTGCAGGTAAGCTATCAGAGCAAAAAAAGGATGTGATGATCATTGACCGTGACAAGACGGCTTTTCGTAAATTGCCGATCTCTTTTGGAGGATTGATGCTGGCTGCAAGTGTAACAGATCTGGAACGACTGAAAGTAGCAGAAATAGATAAAGTAACCGTATTTCTTGCGGTGACAGATGATGACTGCACAAATATTTGCGCAGCGCAGATTGCCAAAAAGGTATTTCATATAAAAAAAGTGGTAGCGCGAATTAATGACGAAGAAAAAATTCCGCTTGTAACGGGAATGGAAATTGATACGATTTGTCCTACCAGGTTATCCGAAAAAGAAATAGCTGATTATATTCAGACCGGAGGACAGGATGATGTGGGTAAATAAAAAGAAAAAAAAGAGTATTTTGATCGTAGGAGGATTTCATGAAGCCAGATCGTTGGCAAATTCGCTCCTCGAAAAAGATTATCATGTAACGGTAGTCAATAAAAATTATGCAGATTGTGAAAAACTTGCAGAGATTCATAAGCTGAATGTGATCTATGGAGATGGAAGTAAAAAATTCATATTGAAGGATGCGGATGCATCTTCCTGCCAGGTGGCAATTGCTTTAAAGTAAGGAGAATTGATATGAGAAAAGTATTTGCATGGATGATTATCGCAGCCGCAGTGGCGGCAACACCTGTTTCGGCTCATGCCGCAGAGATTGACACCAAAACTGCTGTGACCGCACAGCAGAAGGAAGCAAAACCTGCAGTTCAGATTGGAAAGCGCTTTGTGAAACCGGCTTTAGACGGTGAAAAGAAGTTTGCCGCACTTCCGGAAGGTGTTCAGAAACCGGAAAACGGTGTGTCTAAGGAAAAGAGATCTGGCAAGCTCAAAACTTCCGGCGATGCAAAGCCCGCGTTTCAGGGTGCAAAATCAAAGGCATCAAGAAGTAAAGCATAAGCAGGAATTCTAATAAAAGGATGATTCGAGGGGGTGGTGGTAACACCGCCCCCTCGTGACTGAAACGAGGTACGAGTGAACAGATCACGTTTGGCAGGAAAAATCTGCATGTCATCTTGAAAACAACTTGCATCCGTCATCGGTGCGTGCTATGATAAAGCCGAAAATACAGGTAAAGATCTGCATATCATATTAATAGATGCGAGAATCAGAGGTTTTTGTATGAGGCAGCATGCACGTATGACGGTACATAGTAAAAATTGTATATTGTATCTGCTGATGATCCTGATGGTGATGACAGGAATCCTTTCAGGTGAATCACGGGCGCAGTTTGCAATTTTGCCAGTGGCAGAAGGTGCGCAGGGCGCTGTCTATCGCATGATACAGAGTGAGCCTCTGACAGATGAAGCGTGTACGGAAAAGATGATCGGTATGCAGACAAAGCTGCCTGTCATTCGGGCGTTTCGACCGCTTCGCAGGAATTTTCGTGCGCTTTTGACTGAAATCATTATCTGTACAGTGATTCAGGCTGTACATTTCAAGGAGTTTTTGTGCCAGAATGCCTTTCAAGGGCAGCAGTGTGCGCAGGGACTCATCACAACGATTCAATACATCCATGATCTGGATGGGAAAAAATCCGCATAAAACTAACTGAACAAGCAACAGAACCATTCTGCCTATGCGGCAAACAAGCATAGGTTTATTTGTGTACGTCAAAATAGGAGGAAACAATATGGACGTGGTTGTAGTAGCAGTAATGGCAGTAGCAATGATCGGTGCAGCAATCTTGGGCTGGTGCATCGAAAATCTGCCGGATGCGGATCGAAAAACAAAAAAATCAGATCATTCAGAAAATGGAGGAAAATAGATATGAACCCGTTGATGTGGATATTAGTTAT
The DNA here is from genome assembly GCA_028727105.1 of bacterium. GTDB lineage: Bacteria > Bacillota > Clostridia > Lachnospirales > Lachnospiraceae > W0P33-017. The sequence continues at coordinate 864 of JAQYOU010000153.1, read as the reverse complement.
TATCGGAGGTCTGGCAGGAGCCGGAAGTACTTTGTATATTTTAATTTCATTTATTGCGGTGGTGGCATTTAAGATCTACCGCAAGTGCAAGTATCACATGTCATTTTATGATTGATGTGGAACAGGGGCTGTCGAATGATCGACAGCCCCTGTTGTTTCTGATAACTTTACTGCTTCTAATGCATTGTATAAACCATCTCCTGGTCTGCAGGTACTTCATTCTCAGGTATTTCCTCCTCAGATGTTTCCCCCTCATTTTGATCATAAGAACTGCCAGGATTTGTGTCATCAGTACCAGAACCGCCAGTGTTCGTACCTCCAGAACCAGAACCATCAGGATTTGTGTTGACAGAATCAGAACTGCCAGGATTGCTTGATCCGCCTGTACTTTCTGTACCTCCGGTGTCGCTAGATCCACTATCCGGCTTACTCTCCGTATTCTTTACAGGCTCGCCTGAACCAGACTGTCCTGCACCTACACTCGAATCCTGTCCTTTGCTATCTGTGATCGTTACTGCAGAATCTGTCTTATTCTCGACAGTAGGTGTCACATTCTCGTTTCCGGCCTTTACGCTGGAACCTTCTGCACCTTTGTCTAAAGACACACTGGCCTTCGCATTCAGAGTAACATCAGTTTTAACATGTAATAAGCAAGAATTCTCCCACCTCTGCAGGTGGTGAGATGAATTGCAAAATAAATATAAGAGAACACTTGTTCGACGTGAAAAAATGTGATATACTATAGCCAAAGAACGAAGGTATTGGCTGATTGGTAATTTTGGTTAGGAGGAAAAGCATTGAACAAGGCATATAGATTCAGAATCTATCCGAATAAAGATCAGGCAGTCCTGCTGTCTAAAACAT
>JAQYOU010000152.1 GCA_028727105.1 bacterium | reverse complement strand
GTCTCCTCACCATTTTGGTGAGACAAATATATCATAAAAATAAACCATATGATCGTTGCGACAAATGCAACCTGAAATCTTCGTGTTTTCATAAATAATCATTCTCACCAATCATGACAAAGGGCGCTCTTCGTGGCAAACTGCACTCTTCATGGCAAAAGAAACGTCCCTGCGACAAAGCAGTCTCCGAAGCCCTTACTCCGGAGACTGCACATCTGAGCAGATCCTTTTATTTCCCCAATTTACCTCTTTCACCCTTCACGTTTTATACTGACCTTCACAAAATCATATGTTTACCAGCATCTTTTTCTGAACGTTCTCGACCTCCTGGATCTCGCAACCGCAAAGTGCTACGATTTCTACCGGAGTTATCTTGTTATTTAACAAATTCTCGATCATTTGCGAACGGCCTTGCTCTATGCCGCGCTGCAAAATCCAGTCAACTTCACATTCTACTACTTTTCCACCCATAACATCAAGAACCTCCTTCCTCGTTTTCGGATATTTCTCCATCAGTTTCTGTAATACCATATTAATACTGAATATGATCCGGTATTTCTGGCATTCGTCTATTTGTCCACTGCTGCATAATTCATCCAGCCTCCTGCGTATCTCCCGGAAGATTCCGGTTAATCTCTCACGCAAGCTCTGGTCTGTTTCACTTTTCAGAAATGACTGTTCATAGCAAAAGCCATGAAACGGTAGCAGAAACCATAACTTCTTTTCAAACAGCTCATCCATCCCGTAGCAGTTCAGCTTCATCACCGGAATGCGATGACGGATACTCTGTCCATCTGATGTTCGTATCTCGATCGTCATCTCATCCGGGGTCTTTTCGCTGCTGCGCAGATAGATCAGCGCTGATCTTGGAAATTCAACTACCAGACAGAGCCGCTTGTCATTGACCGCATAGTATAATAAATCATGACAAAGGGCGCTCTTCGTGGCAAAATGCGCTCTTCATGGCAAAAGAAACGTCCCTGGCACAAAACGATATCCGGCTTCTAACATCTGTTTTTGAAACTCGTCTATTGATATATTTAATTTCTCAGCTCCCCGTTCCGGGCTGTAGTCACCTTCCTGCACAGAGGCAAAGATCTCGTGTTGCCTTCCTTGTGCCATTCCTTGTTCCGTCGCTGTCTTCATGCCAGCCTCATACTCCGGCCTCATTAATTCCATCAACGCTTCACACATGCTGCTATCCTCCTTTAGTTTGGCAAAAGTTTCTTTGTTTGCTGACATTGCTACCTGCAATACGGAATCTGCAAATTCCTTTTCGTCTTTGTATTGCAGACCTCTGATCTGATACACCAAATGCTGTGCATCGATTTTTGTCAAATGCTCTGTTAATGACCCCAGCCATACATGGCCTTCTTTATCCAGTTGTGATGTCACTATGATCTGTACCGGGAACCAAGGTTCTCTGATGTAATATATCCCTGGTGCAGCCTGTTCAACACATCGATTTTTCTGCGCCAGCTGCTGCAAAAGCTTTACCGGCTTTCGATCCCGAACAAATGTAATCGTGATCTCTTCTGCCGCAATCTCATCCACATATCTTCCCGCCGCCTTGTATAGACATGCGTATGCGAGCCCTTTGAAATACACATCGATGTTTAATTCGTCTTCCGGTGATTTGTATTCCATGATATTGTGTTCCCGGAACAAGGTTCCGATCTCATTACTCATTTGGACATGCTTATCTTTTTTGATCACCAAAAGGTCGAGCGGGCTTTTTCATTTTCGTGCCGCCTGTTCCTGTGCATCTCTTCCCTTAGTATACAGCAGTGCCTACGGTTTGTCATTGACCGCATACTATAAAGATAATTGACCATGACAAAGGGCGCTCTTCATGGCAAAAGAAACGTACCTGTGACTAAAACAAGCGCCCGCCCCTGAGGATTTTTCTCCAAGTCGACCGCTCGTTCTACAGCATTTTACCCATGCTATCTATCTTTATCAATGTAACGCTCAATGTAAGACTCCGCTTTCATCTGGGACAAATCAAAACGCTTTTGCAGTTTCTCGATAATCCGTTCTTTTGGTATATATTCCTCTAGATTATCCAGTATAAACGCCTCGATTCCTTTCTCGATTCCTTTCTGCTCACCAGCTTCTTTGCCCTGATCATATACATACGCATCCTCCGACTTCCGATCCATCTTTTTCTTGCGATAATACTCTGCAGCTTCACGCAATGACTCCGTCAGGCTCATCTCCTGTATCACATATTTTGCTCTCTGAACCCCTGCATTCTTTGTCTTGATCATATGCAGATCCTCCTCCGTCTTGGCAGTGACATGCTCCCACCACTTAATCATAGATTTTGAAGTGGGGGCTTCCTGTTCAATGGCTCTACTGAGCCAAGTATCCACAGGCTACCCTCGCGTGTCCCGCGATTGTTTTTTCCCCGGATACGGGCATTTTATTACTTTGTCCGGATAC
>JAQYOU010000151.1 GCA_028727105.1 bacterium | reverse complement strand
TGAGGGCAACCAAATACTCAAGCGAGGGATTGCAGATATCTCGCTCATAGTTGGACATCATCCGATTGGTGATGTGCAGTGCATCGGCAACTTCCTTTTGTTTTAAATCAGCGTCCTCCCGCAGCTCACGGATACGTTCTCCAACAGTCATGCGATTCCTCCATCAAAGTCTTATTTACAGTATACCTAAAAAATGGATTTCTGTATCAAAATACTGGATTTTTACATGAAAATACACTATAATTCCTAAAATCCTTGACTATTCCTAAAATCAGGGATAAAATAAAGATCGAAATACTACAATTCTGGAAAAAGCAATCAGATTTGGAAAAGAAAGATGATTTATGCTTGTTCCAGATAAATAAGAGAAGGAGAATGACAACATGAAAAGAAAACAAGTGATGGCAATGTTGCTGGCACTTTCGTTGGCAGCAGCAAATGTTGTGACAGCACCCATGGATGCCTATGCGAGCATTTCCGTGGCAGAGAGCGTGGGAAGTGTTGGCGCAGCAGAAGGAACTGAGACCACGGTGACGTTGGCAGCAGATGTAGCAGATGGGTCAAAGATTTACATCAGCGCGGATGATGTAAAGGATACCAATACTGTGACGGTTGCTGTGGATGGCGAAACCTATGAAAAAATCATTTATTCTGCTACTGAACCGGAAGATGTGAATGCCTTTGAAAGTGCAAGCGGGAATGTAGAACTGGGTTCAGAGACATTTTCTGACAGCAAAACTGTTGCTACACTGTATCTGCTTCCGAAGAGTGCAGAAAACATTGGCGGAATGATTTCTGTCACCGTCAATATTGACAATGTTGAACCGACTGTTGGCGAGACATTTACCGTGGGCGGAAAAACTGTTAAGAGTGCCGCAACATTAAATGCAAGCGATGTAGCAGAAGGGGCAGAACTTGTATTGTCCGCTACGACAAAGGATTCCGGTGCTGTGGCTATCAGTTATGCAGTAGGAACAGAAGAAAAAACTGCAACAGCAGAAGGTATGGCTGGCGTAGAGTTCACTGCTTATTCTGATGCTACCAAACCCAAGCTTGGTTTAGCAGAGAGCGCAAACTATGTCTATGTGCAGCTCGTGGATGCAGTGGGCAATGTGGCGTATGCATGCTCGGCTGAGATTACGGTAGATAAGACTGCACCGACGATTACATCTGTTAAGGTGGCAGATAATGATGTTCTGACAAATGCGTTATTACTGAAAGCAGCGAATCCCACACTTACCGTAGAAGCAGAACAAGGAGCAACTGTTACTTATGCATTGGGCGATGAGGAAAAGAATCAGGAAGCATTGAAAGCGTATGATTCAAACATCAATCAGTCAGTTACAGATGGTTCAGCGTCACTTACTATTGCTGACGCAGAAGCAAAGTTTATTTACATCAAAGCAGCAGATGCTGCCGGTAACGCTTCCTACGCATGTACGAAACTGGTTACGATTGATGCAACCGCTCCAACACTTAAAACACTGACTGCCGCAGGATCTGATGCAACGAGTAGTGATGTTACGGTAGGAGCGGAAAATCCGGCATTAGTGATTGAAGCAGATGATAAAACAAACGTGACGATTTCTTACACGACCGGTGATACAGAGATAAGCGGCAAGGATGATTTAGAGAAACTCGAATATTCTCAAACGTATGATGCTCAGGAAGGCGCAAACCTTACTCTCGCAAACGGCGCATTTACCTATGTATATGTGAAACTTGTGGATCAGGCAGGAAATGAGACATATGCATGCTCCGGCAAAATCACGGTAGATACTTCTGCACCTGACTGCACATTTACACCAACCGCAGAAGAAAATGCAACGGTAATTAATGCTGATAATTATGAATACAACATCAATGAAGGTAATGTAAAGGTTGCATTTGCGGCAAAGGAAGGTGATACGATCACAAGTGTTACCGTTGATGATCAGAGCAATGAATCGGCAAAGACTAACGAATATGCAACCTTTGACACAGCTGGAGAGCATACAGTTGAGGTTGCATTGAAGCACAATGCAAATAACAATACAGCTACCAAGACGATCACTGTAAAATGCTACAAACAGGTGGATGTAAGTGCAGCTGATACAGTTGCAAAGACATATGGAGATTCGTTAGCGGCTACTGATCTTTACAAGAATCTGAATGTCAATTATACGGATCCGACACCGGCTACCGTATACATTGCAAGTGAAGCAGAAAGCGTTGAAAATGTAAAGGATAGCTTTGGAGATGCTGTGACCGGACTTCCGACTGATGTTGGAACATACTGGATCAAGACTACATTCCCTTCAAAAGGTTACTTCTTAGAGAACAGCGTGTATACGAAACTGACAATTTCGAAGAAATCCGGTGTCACCGCCTCATACAATGGTACGGTTACCGTGCAGGGCTCTGATACTACGACAGAGAAGACGGTAGATCTTGCAGCCATCGTTGCACCGTATAAGTCTACAGGTGATACATTATCCTACGCAGTAGGAGAAATCACTGGAGACGGAAGTACAAACGTTTCAGCTACAGATGCGGACAATGGATCGGTAGTTACCATCAAGGGCAACGGTAGTGTAGATGAAGACAAAGACGCAACCATCCCTGTAACAGTTACCGGATTCAAGAATTACGATTCCATCACTGTATCAATTCCGGTTAAAGTAACCCAGAATGCAGTTGCTGATCTGGAAATTGTTGGTGCATCAGACAAGACCTATGATGGAGTTGCGGAGACAGCAGGATCATTTTCTTATAAGCTGGATGGAGTGGAAACAACGTCAACTGCTGACGGCATGACAGTTAAAATCACAAAAGCGGAAGCTGGCGAGGTAGAAAAGATTGATGGTGTTGGCACCTACACGATCACAGCTTCATTTTCCGGCGAATCAGGCGGCGAGACTAAGACCGGTTATGCAACTAAGACCATCACGGTATCCAAGCGTCCACTGACGGTTACCTTTGCGAATACCGAGGTAACTGAAGGAACAGACCCTGCAAGTGTAACCTATCCGGTTGCTCCGAACTATACAGGATTGGCAACAGGACATACAGCAGCTCCGACGTCAGAGCTTTCTTTATCATCATCTTATGACGCAGGAGCAAAGGCAGGAGCGACCTTCGCATACACCGGCTGCCCGGAAAATACCGGATTTAAGGTGACCACAACAGAGGCTCCTGACACAGACCTTTCAGCGAACTATGAGATTACCGTTCAGAATGGTTCTGTAGTTGTTAAGGCTAAGCCAGCAGAGCAGTCTAAACCGAGTATTCCTTCCTATTCAGGCGTATCATCCAGTGGAACACCGGATAAGAAAGACGAGGACAAGAAGGACGAGAACAAGACAGACACAGAAATCAAGACAGAGGAATCAAAGATCACGACTAACGACAAGGGCGAGACAGTCATTGTAGATGCAAGCGGTGTTGTAGTGAAAAATAACATCGTAAAGATCGACGGAGCAAAATATATCACCGATGAAAACGGTGTTGTAATTAAGAGTGATTTTGCCAAGACCCCAAAAGGAAATCTGGTATACGCCGACGCAGATGGTAAAGTCGTTGCCGGAAAGACCTTCTCAGTCAATGGAAAGAAATATGTGGCGAAGAAGTCCGGAGCGATTGTTACAAAGGCGTTTACAAAGACTGCCAAAGGAAATACAGTCTACAGTGGCAAGAGCGGCGCTATCGTGACTAATAAGGCATTCAAGGTAGACGGTAAAACTTATGTAGCCAAGAAATCAGGCGCAATTGTGAAGAGCGCATGGGTAAAGATCGGCAATAAAAAATATTACTGCAATAAGAATGGTGTTGTCACAAAGACCAAAAAAGTAAAATAAGTCTCACAAGACATCAAAAATGAAAGGGCGGCGGGATTAACCCGCCGCTCTTCGTTGTATACAATGGTTATTCATATTTTCCATCGAGCGTGTATTTCTTCGCACATCCACCATAGCCTGACTTATTTATGTGATATACAAATGCAATTGATTGTGTTATAATCAGCTGAATCAAAATTGAAGGTTACGGTGAAATAAATGAAAGTTGAACATATCGCAATGTACGTGACAGATCTGGAGCGTACAAAAACTTTTTTTGAAACATACTTTGGTGCAAGATCCAATAGCGGATATCATAATCCAACGACAGATTTCAGGTCTTATTTTTTGTCTTTTGACGATGGTGCCCGGATCGAGATCATGAATAAGCCCGGCATGGATGATGCGGATAAGAGCATCACTCGTACAGGGTATATACACATCGCGTTTTCTCTTGGAAGTAAAGAACGGGTCGATGAGCTGACTGCACAGATGAAGCAGGATGGCTATGAGGTGATCAGCGGCCCGCGAACGACGGGAGATGGCTATTATGAGAGCTGTATCATCGGTGCGGAGGGAAATCAGATAGAGATTACGGTTTGAGTATGGATCACTTTCGTCAGATGGAATTATGGCTGCAGCTCTTTTATTTGCGATGTTGCAGACACAGCAGGTTCAGACGGCTGTAAAAATCAAAGGCGTTGATGTGTCATCAAAAAAATGGTGTCATTGACTGGGAAGCTGGCAGTTAAGAAAGCAAGAGACTGATACTCACCGCAAATCTGGAATTTTTCAAACGGGGCGGGATCTTTGCGGATGACCAGATAGGATGAAAACTTGCTAGTAATATCAATGTGGTTGTGGTAAGATTAAGTTAGATTTACATTTGGAAAGAGGATAAGTGAATGGCATCAAAATCAGAGCAATTAGAGGAGCTTTTTGTTGAATGGGAATATGCGCAGGAAAACGAGCCAGATTCTTCGTGGGAACGAACAAGGGGCGGTAAGAATATTACAAAAAGCCATTTTCGGAGAGACGGAATTATTGATGAAGCTGTTTTTTCTAAGGAAAAAAGAAAAGTGCTATTCATTTCAAATGAAGCTAATGATGATGAATACTCTGCCAAATTTAACCCCAAACCAAGCAACATAGATGATTACCGTAAGTATTATGAAACTGGTTGTGATGATTGGTTGGGAAAGATGAGGGAGCGGACTTCTGCCATATATAAGGTCGTTGCAGAAATTGGAATAAATGAAATGCCTGATTCAGAGGCAGCAATCCATTATGCAGTTATGGATTTGAACAAAAGAGGTGGAGGTGCTGATGTCAGAGGTGCATTGCATATTTATGAGTATTGCAAATATTACAAGGAATTTATCAAGAAAGAAATTGAAATAATAAATCCAGATGTTGTTGTATGGTTAGGGACAAAGACCTATGATATAGACTTGCATATCAACTTTTTGGGTGCAAAACAAATTGGAGATAGAATATATTTTCTGATAGATGATAAACAAATTCCTATACTAAGAATGTGGCATACATCGTTTTATCAGGGAAAAATAGAGCCATTACAAGGATACTCAAATAGGATTATAGGAAAATTATGTGCCAAATGTAGAGAGGAAATGAATCGGTATAATCTGATTTGATCACAACGGCATCGTTGCACAATGTCAGGGCGTATAAAATAAAAATCTATGCGCCTTTTTTGTATGTAAAGCAGAAATTGATAAAGAGATCATAAAAGATGCGATTTGGAGATTGTTTTGGGCTTGAAATCTCACAAATATTGAAAAGTCATTTTGGAATGATTTATTTTTGAGAACAAGTCATTTTGGAATGACTTTTTTCTTGATTTGCGGTCGCTAAGAGATTAGAATGGCGTTGATGTATTTCTGAATGTTGTGGGTAAGAGTATTTGGTCAAAAGGAAAGAGGATAAAAAATGTTATCATTTACAAGTGACTATATCGCAGGAGCGCATCCTGAGATCATAAAAAGATTAACGGAGACCAATCTGGAGAATCTATCCGGTTACGGAACGGACAAATATTGCGAGCGCGCGATGGCAAAAATAAAAAAGGCATGCGGCTGCCCGGATGCGGACGTGTATTTTCTGGTTGGCGGAACGCAGACAAACCAGCTGATCATCAGCACCATGCTGGCACCGTACGAAGGAGTGATCGCTGCCACTACAGGGCATGTGAGTGTCCATGAGGCAGGCGCGATCGAATATACCGGTCACAAAGTATTGGAGATCGGTGGCACAGACGGAAAACTTATCGCAGCTGACATCCAAGCCTTTGTAAGTACTTTTTACTCAGATGAAAATCATGAGCATATGGTGTTTCCGGGAATGGTCTACCTTTCGTTCCCGACCGAATATGGAACGCTCTATTCGAAAGACGAATTAACGGCGATATCCGATGTATGCAGAAAGTATGAGCTGCCATTATATATTGATGGGGCAAGGCTTGGGTATGGATTGGCGAGCCATCAAAATGATGTGACGTTGGAAGAACTTGCAAGACTTTGTGATGTTTTTTATATCGGCGGAACAAAGGTAGGCGCGCTCTGTGGGGAAGCGGTCGTATTTACAAAAAATAATGCGCCGAAGCATTTCCTGACACAGATCAAACAGCATGGAGCGCTTCTGGCGAAAGGAAGACTGCTGGGAATTCAGTTTGATACACTGTTTACAGATCAGCTGTATATGCGTATCAGTGAACATGCCATTGATATGGCAGAAAAACTGAAAAGTCTGTTTACGCAGAAGGGATACCGATTTTTTATTGACTCGCCGACGAATCAGCAGTTTATGATTCTGGATAATGAGAAACTGAAGGAATTGAGTGAGAAAGTGGAATTCAGTTTTTGGGAAATCTATGACGAGACGCACACAGTAGTCCGTTTTGCAACAAGCTGGTCCACCAGGGAATCGGATCTTTCAGCGTTGGACGAATTGTTGTAGAAAGTGGTGAGATGGGAAAAGTCATTTTGAAATGATTTATTTTAAAGAAAAAGTCATTTCAAAATGACTTTTTCTCGATGGGGCATTCTTATGACGTTGGTGACTTTGAGGAAAAATATTTTGTAACGTTTTTAATATTGGGGACTCTTATAGGTGAAAGGGGGAGAATATGAATGATTTAGAAAAAATCTATGTGGAAAACTTTGAACCGGTTTATAAGTTTCTGATCAGTCTTGGATGCGATAGTCATTCCGCAGAAGAGATTACGCAAGAAACGATGTTCATTGCGATTCAGAAGATAGATAGCTTCAAAGGAAATTGCAAACTAAGTGTCTGGCTTTGCCAGATTGCAAAAAATTTGTATTTTAAGAAACGGAAAGAAGGGAAAAAATTTGTATCTGACGAAATGCTTGATTCTATTGCTGTTTCAGAAACAGAATCAGATCCTGAATTAAAAAAGAAAATATATGAGCTTATTCACAAGCTTGATGAACCATACAGAGAAGTGTTCTATCTGGCGACCTTCGGTGATCTTTCGCTGAAGGAAATCTCATCAATATTCAAAAAGAGTGAATCGTGGGCACGAGTCACGTATCACCGTGCAAGACTGAAACTAAAGGAGGATTTAAAGGATGAAATATAAATGTGGAATTATAAAGGATCTTCTGCCATTATATGTTGATCATGTATGTTCAGATGAAAGTAAAGAGCTGATAGACGAACATTTACTGGAATGTGAAAAATGTAAAGCTTATATGGATTCGTTAAGGGAATCACAGGATGTGGAAGCTGCGGCTTATGACGAAGAAAAAGAGAGGCGAAAGGTGAAAATGATGTTGGGAATGAAAAAGAAAATAGTAAGTAGAAATATACTGGTTGCTGTTTTTACGGTTTTGATACTGGGGGCAGCTGCTACAAGTGGGATTCGTTATTTAAAGCGTGCGACTGTTCCGATTCCTGAAACGAAGCCTATGGAAGTCATTTATGAAAATGATGATCTGGTACTTAATATCACAGATGCGATCTGGTCTGATGCATCCGCAGTAAGATTGACTTTGACAGAAGACGGAACGTCGTATGAATGTGTTGTTGTAGCCATGAATACTTCCAAATGGAATGAACTTATCTCTTCGGATAAGACCTGTTCGAAATATACAATTGCCTATAGTGAAAAGGGTGCAAATGAGATTGACAGAGTTTATTATTCCGGAACCGGAAAAGCTCCGGAATATCCTCATAATGGGGAATTAAATGAAAATGAGATACAGACGCTGGGCTACACACTGGTGTGGTCCAGATAGTATGGGAAATAACTTTTTCTTGGTTTTTAGACGCATAAGGATTAGAATATAATTAGAAAGAACAACTATGAGTTATATAACAGTGCCTACAGCAGTTGAAAGCAGGTGAGTATAGTGGCTTATGAAAAACTTTTAAATGAAATCTATGCGGCGGTGTCACTAAAGTATTTGTGGAAGGAATACCGGCCGTGTTTTATCAAGAGCGAGTCACCGGACTGGATCAACGAGATGATGGATTTTGGTCTGGAGGTCAGCCAGGCGCTTCTCCCGGATGACGGACAGGAGGAGAGCTTCATTGAGCAGTATCTCGGATGTCTGAAAGAGGAACTGCCACCGCAGGCCTTTGAGAAATACGGAGACCGGCTGAATTTTTATAACGGACGGTTTTGGGCAATCCTGCCGGATCGTGCTGTGCAGCAGGACTATCTCTCCAAGGCGAAGTACCGGTTTGACAGGAAACTGGAAAAGCTGAATACCAATTATGTACAGAAACGCTATAACGGGTTGTATCTTTTTTTGCATCCGACAGACGAGAATGATATCGACGCGGGAGCATTGTTTGAGTATATGCGCTTCACGCAGGAGAATATGCAAAGGCGCTTTGACTGGGTGTTTTTGAACTGTGTCAGGACGATCTACGTCTGCGATTATCAGAAAAATACGATCGAACCCATCGTGCTGCCGAGGAATGCAGAAAATTTCCTGAATACAGAAGCGGAATATCTGCGTTACTGCCATGAGTGGGAGGACGGAATGTCACTGGATCTGTAAGGGACTTTGGGGTGACATATCAGAGTAACCAATGAAATCAGCAGGGATCAAAGATATGTAAAAGTGTAAAATTAATAGATTGATTGAGATGAAAGATATGATACTTGAAACAGAGAGATTGTATCTGCGGGAAATGAACCAGGGTGATTTTCATTCTTTGTGCAGGATCCTGCAGGATAACGATACGATGTATGCTTACGAAGGGGCATTTAGCGACGCAGAAGTACAGGAATGGCTTGACAGACAGATTTCCCGCTATCAAAAATGGGATTTCGGGTTATGGGCTGTGATCTTGAAAGAAACAAATGAGATGATCGGTCAGTGCGGACTTACCATGCAGCCGTGGAAAGATAGGGAAGTGCTGGAGATCGGTTATCTTTTTGAGCGGAGATACTGGCATAAAGGTTATGCGACGGAAGCGGCAAGGGTGTGTAAACAATATGCTTTTGAAATATTGAAAGCAGATGAAGTCTGTTCTATCATAAGGGATACTAATATTGCTTCTCAGAATGTAGCCATTCGGAATGGGATGGTTGTAAAAGACAGTTGGGTGAAACATTATAGGGGTGTAGACATGACGCATGACAGGTATGTGGCTATTCGTAGCTTATCAGAGAAAATGAAAACACAAGGGATAGATCTGGTATTATTTATTGGACAGAGTAATATGGCCGGTCGTGGAATCGTGTCAGCGCAGTGGCCTCAGGAAGCACCGAAGCTCATAGACGGGGCAGCCTGGGAATACCGGGCAATTACAGCACCGGACAGGCTGATGCCGCTGGAAGAACCCTTTGGAGTAGATGAAAACACAGCAGATGGCATCAATGATGTTTTTGCTGATCATGAAAAAGCAAAAACAGGTTCGTTGGTGACTGCATTTTGTAATGCATATTACGAGGAAACGGGACGCGTGATCGTAGGAGTTTCTGCATCAAAGGGAGGAAGTACCATAACGGAATGGCTTCCCGATGATCCGCTTCGGACGGGATACTTTATGGATATGCTTCATCGCATACAGATGGCCGAGGCATATCTTCACAAAGAGAATATTCCGGTCAGACGCCGGTTTGCAGTATGGTCGCAGGGTGAATCAGACGGAGATAACGGTACAACAAAGGATGAGTATAAGGTTTTGTTCCATTCGTTCTGGGAGGCGTTGTCGGAGATCGTGGATGAGTTATTTCTGATTAAGACCGGAAATTGTAATATTGAAGGCTGCCATGACAGGTATATACCAATTCAAATGTCACAGGAAGAGATCGCCCGCGAAGAAAAGAATGTTTGCATCGTATCCCGGGCATTTGGCGGAATGCTGGAAAACGGTCTGATGAAGGATGCCTTTCACTATTATCAGCATGGATACAATATCTGTGGGAAAGAAGCCGGAAAAAATGTTGCGATGTATTTTACTGACAGAAATATATGAAGATCTCGATATCAAAGCACTTTTTGGCAAAGGGCGTCTGCTGGTGAATGCTACTTTTGATGGTATTCCGTACCGTGGTCAAGTGGTAAAAATGGGAACCCCTTGTTACATCATCGGTGTTACAAAACAGATACGTAAGCAGATCGGTAAGAGCTTTGGTGATATTGTTGAAGTGGTTCTTCAGGAAAGAGACGGGGAGAAAACATCTATGTGGAAATGTCCGAAATGCGGCAGAGAGTTTCAGAAAAAGGGGCAGAGTCATTATTGCGGTGAAAAGCCGAAGACGATTGATGAATATATCTTGAGCCAGGATGAGGATAAGCAGGAAGATCTGCGCTATATTCGTCAGATTCTTCGCAGTGCATTGCCGGGAGCGGAAGAACGTATCTCCTGGAGTATGCCGACTTATTGGAAAAAACATAATATCATTCACTTTGCCGCTTCAAAGAAGCACATCGGATTGTATCCGGGGCCTGCTGCTGTGGAACAGTTTTCTATAGAATTGCAAGGGTATAAGACGGACAAGGGAACTATCCGAATTCCCTATGGCAAGGTGGACGCTGCGCTGATTGAGAAGATTGCAAAGTGGTGCCTGGAAACAGGCAATCATGCGTAGATGAGGAGCGCCTGCAAGCATCATGGTTACAAATATTGATAGGATCAAAGAACTCCGGAGAACGCTTCACGATATTCCGGAGCCGTCTATGAAAGAAGTGAAAACGAAACAACTGCTTATGGACTTTCTTCGCAGTCACACCGGCCTTGAGATCGTGGACCGCGGCGCGTGGTTTTACGCGTATTATCAAGGGCAGGATACATCGAATACCATTGCATTTCGGGCAGATTATGATGCGGTCGTCTGTCAGGACGGCTGCGCCCGACATCTTTGCGGGCATGATGGTCATAGCGCAATACTGGCCGGTTTGGCATTGGAACTGGAGCGGATCCCTCCTCGCAGGAGTGTCTATCTGATTTTTCAGCCGGGAGAAGAGACGGGGCAGGGAGCGTGCCTTTGCAGCAGCTTGATCGATGAATGTAATATTACCGAAATCTATGGAATCCACAATATTCCGGGATATGCGCAAAACGAGGTGCTGCTTTTGGACGGCACATTTGCGTGTGCTTCTACTGGAATGGAGATCAGCATACAAGGCAGTCCGGCACACGCAGCGTACCCGCAGCAGGGGAAAAATCCTGCGCTCATGATCGCAGAACTGATCACATATATGGATATGCTTGTGAACAGGGAACATCGTGGCATGGTTCTTGGAACGGTCATCGGCATTGACGCGGGAAGCTGCTCCTACGGGATGTCTGCGGACAGCGGTGTGTTGCGTTTGACGCTCAGGGCGGAAGACCAGGAAGAATATGAGGAACTGGTGGAGAAGATCAGAGAACGGGCAGAGCAGCAGGCCAAAGAGCAGGGAATGACTTGCACGATCCATCTGATCGAGCCGTTTCCTGCCACGATCAATCATCCGTTCTCTGTCAATAAAGTGAGAGCTGCTGCACGATCGTTGGGATTACGTATCACAACTCCGAAGGAACCCTTTCGGTGGTCGGAGGATTTTGGATACTACCTGCAAAAGGTTGAAGGCGCGTTTTTTGGAATCGGATGCGGTGAGGAGCATGCCGGACTGCATACAGCGGATTATGATTTCAATGACGAAATAATTGCTACCGCTATCGATATATCTGTGTTAATATATGGAAGTAGTTGACGGATGATAAAGGAAACATAAAAAAGAAAGAGAGAACTTCAATATGGAAAACTTTACATTTTATGCACCGACTTATTTTGCTTTTGGAAAAGATACGGAAAATGAAACAGGAAGCTATGTGAAGCGTTTTGGAGGAAAGAAGGTACTGATCCATTATGGTGGCGGTTCCGTGATCCGAAGCGGTCTTCTTGACCGGGTAAAAAAATCCTTGGAGGCAGAAGCAATCCCGTATGTAGAACTGGGCGGAGTGATGCCGAATCCCCGGAGTGGTCTTGTGTATGAGGGAATCGATCTTTGCAGAAAAGAACAGGTGGATTTCATCCTTGCAGTTGGAGGAGGCAGCACCATCGACTCTGCAAAGGCGATCGCAGCAGGTGTGCCCTATGATGGGGATTTCTGGGATTACTATCAGGGAAAGGTGGTCAACGAGGCACTGCCCATCGGTACCGTCCTTACGATCTCGGCAGCAGGCAGTGAGGGTTCTCCCGATTCTGTGATCACAAAAGAAGAGGGCATGTACAAAAGAGGGGCAACAGGAGAAGCACTGCGAGCAAAATTTACGATCATGAACCCCGC
Source organism: bacterium (assembly GCA_028727105.1). Classification (GTDB taxonomy): domain Bacteria; phylum Bacillota; class Clostridia; order Lachnospirales; family Lachnospiraceae; genus W0P33-017. Next base: position 9,809 of record JAQYOU010000151.1, on the reverse strand, counting down.
GCTTACCCAGACGCTGCCGCCTTTTCAGACAGCCTGCGGGATCACAGACATTATGGCACACTTATATGAGCGGTATCTGACCAATACAAAGGAAGTGGAGTGTACGGATCGCATGATCGAAGCACTGATGCTGACGATGATCCATGAAGGAACCCGCGCCATGGAGGATCCTGACAATTACGAAGCCCGTGCGAATATCATGTGGGCAGGAATGATGGCGCATAACAATTCCTGCGGTGTAGGAAGAAGTCAGGACTGGACCAGCCATGATGTAGAACATGAGCTGTCCGCATTATATGACTGCGCACATGGAGCAGGCCTTGCAGTAGTGATGCCCGCTGTATTTACCTATAACTTACAGCATGATGTGATGAGATTTGCAAAGGTTGCTGTACGTGTCTGGGGCTGTCAGATGGATTTTGACCATCCGGAAAGAACTGCAGCAGAGGGTATTGAGGCTTTGCGAAGATTTTTGACTTCCATTGGAATGCCGGCAAACTTCAAGGAACTGGGTGCAGATGAGAAGGACATCGAAAGAATGGCACACAGCTGCTGTTACGGAGATGCCAGAACGGGTACGATCGGTGGTTTCGTATCACTGGATCAGAAAGACGTGGAAAATATCTATCGATTAATGGTGTAGGAACCCGGACCCCGGTGTTCCTGCCAAAAAGCAGGGGATAAGGATGACACAAAAGAAACGGATTTTAGTTGTAGAAGATAATGAGATCAACCGGTCGATACTTTGCGCGATACTGGAAGATACCTATGAGGTGCTGGAAGCGGAAAACGGCCAGGTGGCGCTGGATATTTTAAAACAGCAGCATGAGTATATTACGCTGATACTGCTGGACGTGAGCATGCCGGTCATGGATGGCTATACGTTCTTAAATATCACCCAGAAGGATGAGCAGCTGTCACTGATCCCGGTGATCGTTATGACTCAGGAAAGCAGCGAGGAGGATGAATTGTCTGCCCTGGTGCATGGTGCAACCGACTTTTTGCCCAAACCCTATCGTCCGCAGGTGATCCTGCACCGGGTGGCGAATCTGATCAGGCTGCGTGAAACAGCTGCCATGGTGAACCAGCTTCAGTATGATGAACTGACAGGTCTTTATACGAGAAACTGCTTCTACCGCAAGGCGAGAGAACGTCTGGATGAAAATCCGGATAAGGAATACATGATCCTGTGTACAAATCTGGAGAATTTCAAGCTGTTCAACGATACCTTTGGAAGAAAAGCCGGTGACCAGCTGCTTTTGGACAGTGCGGAGATCTTTCAAAAGAGAGTCGGGCAGGACTCCATCTGCTGCAGATACAATGCGGATCGGTTTGTGTGCCTGATCGATAAGGAACTGGAGCAGATCGGCAGAAAGAACTTTGCCGACGGGCGGAAAAGCAAACGCTCGGAGCTGACGGAGAATATTTCCGTCAAGCTTGGTGTTTATGCGATCACAGACCGGTCGATATCTGTGGAGCAGATGTGTGATCGCGCGCTTCTTGCAGTCGACAGCATCAAGGGCTTGTACAATCAGTATTTTGCAGTTTACGATGATACGCTTCGGGAAAAGCTGCTGTATGAAAAAGAGATCACTGACTCCATGGAGAAAGCACTGGAGCAGGAACAGTTTGTCGTATATTTTCAACCGAAATACAGTCTGCACGATAATAGTATGGTCGGAGCAGAGGCTTTGGTGAGGTGGGAGCATCCCCAGAAGGGATTTATGCCTCCGGATAGGTTTATTCCGTTGTTTGAAAAGAATGGATTTATCCATGATCTGGACCGCTATGTCTGGGAAAAAGCCTGTCAGAAGCTGCAGGAATGGAGATCCAATGATTACCCGAAGATTCCGGTTTCCGTGAACGTTTCCCGTGCAGACATTTATCAGCACCATTTTGTGGAAAGCATGTGCGAGCTCGTAAAAAAATATGGGATCGAACCCTCCGATCTGCATCTTGAAATCACAGAAAGTGCCTATACCGAATGTCCGGATCAGATCATCAGTACGGTGGAAGAACTGCGAAAACACGGATTTATCATTGAAATGGATGATTTTGGAAGCGGATATTCTTCACTTAGCCTGCTCAGCCAGCTGTCCATAGATATTTTGAAGCTGGATATGGACTTTATCCGGAACGAGCTGGCAAAGCCGGTGGAACAGAGTATTTTAAATGATGTGATCAACATGGCACACCGGCTGCACCTAAATGTTGTGGCAGAGGGTGTGGAGACGAACGACCATAAGAAACGACTGAAGGTACTGGGCTGTGATTATGCACAGGGGTATTATTTTGCAAAACCGATGCCGGCTTTAGAATTTGAGGCCCTGCTGAAAATGTATAAAAGCGTTTTCTGTGGAATGGCAACGGATGTTTGTCTTTTAGATAAAAGTGCACTGATGAAAGACCTCTGTGGGGCAAAACGTACCGTTTTAGTAGTGGAAGACAATGAACTAAACCGGAACAGTCTGACAGAGATACTGGAAACGCAGTACATTGTGCTGACGGCAGAAAACGGAAAAGAAGGTCTGGAGATTCTGAAAAAGAACGGGCAGCATATTACAGCGATCATGCTGGATATCCAGATGCCGGTCATGAACGGATACGAGTTTTTAGAGCATGTAAGCAGTGATCCGGTATTCAGCAAGATCCCGGTGATCGTCACTACTGTTTTCGGCAGTGTGAGCGAAGAAGAAAAATGTCTGGCTTTGGGAGCTTCTGACTTTATCGGAAAGCCCTATAATGCAAAAAGTATCCTGACGAGACTTGGAAATATCATTCATCTGAGAGAGTGTGACAATATTATCTCCGAATTAGAGATTGATGTGTTGACAGGTTTTAAAAACCGAAAGGCATATTATGAAGAGGTGGAGAGGATCGAGAACGACCCGGAGCAGAACAAGCGGTCCATCGGTGTGGTCTTTGCGGATATCAACGGACTGAAAACTGTTAATGACAGTCAGGGACATGATGCAGGAGATCATTTGATCGAGGAGATCGCAAGGGCGATACGGTCGGTGTTTACAGATGCCAATATCTACAGACTGGGCGGAGATGAGTTTGTCATCTTATCCTTTGAAGAAAGTGAAGATGCGTTTTCAGAGAAACTGAAAACGCTGGAAAGCTGTTGGAAGGAGGGCTGCTCGGCAGCACTTGGAGGCGTGTGGCTGGAACAGGCGAAGGAGCTGGAACAGCATGTAGCACTTGCCGATCAGGCAATGTATCGCGATAAGAGTCAGTATTATGAGAAGAATCATCGCGATCGAAGAAGTGGGACGAAGATCAGAGCGGGAAACATGATCCGCACACAGAAGCAGAATACGACCAGTGTGCAGGAGACGATCCTTCAGGGTCTGGGAGCGGTTTACTATTCGGTGCTTTTGGTGGATTATCTAAATGACAGAGTCACGGTCTATCGCCATGAGGGTGAGGACGGCCGTGACATTGCGGATAATTTTGCAAAATATGATTTTCACTGGACCGAAGGCATTGAGCAGTATTGCCTGAATCTGGTATCTGAGGACAGCAAAGACGTGCTTTTCAAAGCGCTCTCAGTGGAAAATCTAAGCGGTGCGAAAAAAGGTTTCTCCGTCAATTATCAGAAAAAGACGGCTGGCGGCCTACTTTATCTGGAAGCAAGTGTAAGCTTTGTAAATAAGAATGATGGCGGACGTGTGGCAGTGATCGGAACACGAAATGTGAAGAACACTGTCCGACATGCAAAGGCCTTAAGCGGAACGCTTCAGATGATCTCGGATGCAGTAGCAACACTGTATCCACTGGTGGCAGTGATAAATCTCACAAAAAATTCATTCCGGCTGGCTGCATATAGTGAACATATCAATCAGCTTGGAGAAACCGGCGGATCAGCAGATGAGCTGATCGTGATCGGGGCAGCGTTTCTTCCGAACCAGGAGGAAGCAGAAACGTATCGCCAGACCTTTTGCAGAGAAAACTTGCTCAGAGCCTTTCAGAGCGGCGAAAAGCAGTTGACGATGTACCATGATCAGGTGGGGGACAACGGTCGGACTTACCGGATGGAGACCCAGGTCGTTTTTGCAGGCGGTGAAGATGAGGATCTGCATGCAATCTTGCTGCAGGGACGTTCCTAATGCCACGACCATCGCCCATTGTCACGAGGAGCGCCCTTTGCCACGGTTGACCTACGATAGAATGGATCGTACCAGTGGGATCTAGAATTATCATTTACAGAAAGGAAGCATATATGGATAAGAAAAGCTATGAGGAAATAAGTGAACTTGCAAAAAAACAGGAAGAACTGTTGCGCTTTCCGCATTTCAACAATAAAGATGCCTGGGATCTTGGCTGCTTTCTGGTTCAGCGTATTTACGAGAAACAGATCGAGCTTTCTGTTGCTATCAGAAAATTGAATGGCAGCATTATCTTTCAGTACGGCACGGAACAGACAAATCAGAATAATATAAATTGGATGAAAAGAAAATTCAATACCGTTGCACTTATGGAGCGAAGCTCATACGGTGCATGGGCGGCATCACTTGCCAGCGGCGAAACCGTGCTGACACATGGCTTGAATGAAAATGAATATGTATTCTGTGGAGGTGGATTTCCCATCCGGTTGACAACAGGAGAGATCGTAGCGGTATTAACCGTATCAAATCTTCCGCATGAAGAAGACCACAGATTTATGATCGATGCGTTAAAGGATTGGTTAAACGTGGAGGATGTTCCTTTCATCTGATAAGGGTAACCGGGAAAAGTAATTTAAATTTTCTATTGACAGATTTTTAGTAATATGATAATTTCTGTGAAGAAAGAGCGCTAGCGTATTATATAGTTATAATACGTCTGGCGCTTTTTGTATGCAAAAAAAATAGGATAGTGGATTGTGTGTGATTATCGAGCATGAAGAATTTTGCAGTTCAAATCTTCCAGACCTGGCTGGTGGCAAGTGGTGCCAACACACTTCGGGAAGCGATCAAGCTGTTTTGGACGATCCGCATTCCGTGGGGATGGACCTATACAGCAGGAATGGTTCCGGATTGGATCGCGCAGTTTAGCTTTGGATTTTACAGCCTGATGTTGACCTCAACGCTGATCGGACTCATCGTAATGATTTTTTATAAACCCAGAACCTGGTGTTCCTTCTGTCCGATGGGCACCATGACCCAAAGCATCTGCAAGATCAAGAATAAGCACTAAAGCAGATACCGTTTCGTATAATTCAGATAATTCTGATTTACCCGATTCCAGTTAATGACCCGCAACCAGTCTTTGACATAGTCGGCGCGTTTGTTGTAATGCTTCAGATAATAGGCATGCTCCCACACGTCAACATTCAGGAGGGGATACATATTCATAGTCAAAGGGGTATCCTGATTTGCAGTTGTGACAATGTCAGGATTCCCGAAGGCGTTGATCACCAGCCATGCGTATCCGGACCCAAATACGGACAGAGCTGCCTTGTTTAATTCCTCATCAAAGGCGTCCAGGCTTTTGTATTCTGATTCAAGATAGGACAAAATCGGAGTCGGAGGAGAGCTGGGAGCGGGATTTTGCAAATTCATGAAATAAAAAATATGATTGTATACGCCGCCGGCATTGTTCTTGATATCTGTTCGGATATCGGCCGGCATAGAATCTGTACTCATCAGTAACTGTTCTAAAGAAAGCGTTTGGTATTCCGGATGGTCTTTCAGGATGCTGTTCAACCGGTCAATATATGTCTGAAGGTGTCTGTTATGATGAAGACGCATGGTCTGTGTGTCGATATACGGTTCCATCGAATAATATTCATAAGGCAAAGGCGGGTTGCTAAAAGGATAATGCTCGTTCATAGGCTTGGTGTTCCTTAAGTCTTTTTCACCAATATATGCCAAAGGGATGGTTCTGATGCACAAAAGGCGAAGCACAATGCGTCAATGAGCTTCGCGTTCAAAGACGCCGATCTTTGTATCCATTTTTAAGATGTGGTTGACGAGCCAGCCCGCGAGAAAATCGATGAGCTCCAATAAGTATTCCTGCTGGTGATCGTCAATCTCATCCAGAGTGTCCAGATCGATGGTTATGAGCTTGTCCACAAAGGCGGCATGTGCGCGGATCTGTTCATCCAGCTGTGGAAAGCCGATCTTTTTCATGTAGGCTTCTTCATCTGCAAAGTGAATTTTTGTATATTCGCGCAGCTCACTCAGAAGATGGATGATCTCGTCATATTTATCGTGGAGCAGATCATTGTGGATGAGTGCGTTTGTCTCACGGATGATGTCAAACAGTCGCCTGTGTTCATCGTCGATCTCCTTGATGCCGGTGTGAAATTTGGCAGTAAATGCGAAGGGATCCGTGGGCTTGAGCTTCCCGATCATCATATCACTGCTTAAGATATGGTGATAGAGCCAGCGGATCAAAAACGGCAGGATCTCATCCAGTATGGCAGAGGCGTTTTCATCGGTCAAGGGCTGGGCAGCAAGCGCCTGTACGTGATCCGTAAATGCCTGGTGTTCTTTTTCCTGGAGAGGAAGCTCCGGATCCTCGTGTTCACTCATGTATGCTTCTTCATGGGCAAAGTGCGTGGCTGCGTAATCAGAAAGCCGGGCTAAGATCTGCGAAACGGTTTTGGCGGTGCGTGCCTCGGTAGGAAGCTCGGCAGCTTCGTTGATCAGGGTAAACAGTTTTCGATGTTCTTCGTCTATTTGTTCAATGCCGATCCGGCAATCTTCGGTAAACTGGTACATATCAAAACCCTCCTTGGATGCATTCATTTTAGCACAGAAAAAGAGGGAAATCAACGACAAAGCAAGAACTTTGACTGATGAGGTTATTGTTCACACAGTAGCCGGCATTTACTGCGGGCTGCGTGCCCAAAACGTGCATGAGTCATGCGTGGATCGCATGGCTGAAAGTACAAATCTTTATGACAAAATGAAATGTTTTGCATTGACATTTTTGGGGGATTCCTGTATTCTGAGAGAAAATTTTCATTTAGTGAGCAATGGGGCATGTCAGATTGGCATGCCCTTTGCTTTTTGAAAAGATGTTTTACTTCAGAGGATGGTGGCAGTTATGAAAAGTATCAGAACGAGGTTGATGTTGTTTTTTTCCTGTATTTGTATTGGATGTCTTGTAGCCGCGCTGTTGTTTGTAGCGTCCATCGCACATAGCAGATTTACAACGTGCAATGACCAGATCAAAGAGCTGGATACACAATATTATGCGACAGTGATCGATGCGTGGCTGGAGCGTGAAACTGCTGTCATAGAGATCGGGCGTACTTATTTAGAGTCCATGGAAATTATGTGGAGGGTCAGGAAAACGGATCCGCAATTTTGGATTATGACGGCGTGATGAAATATTTAAGATTGGCAGAAGTGGCGGCAAACGGCTGGCGTGTCGTTATGGTGATACCGACTGCAGTCTATAATTCCACCATCAATGAGCTGATGAAGGCGATTCTGATCAGTGTTATCGTTGCAGCGATCATTGCGGCAGTGCTGGTTGCCGTTTACAGTAACAGCATTACGAAGCCCATCGCAGTGATGCAGGATGAAATATCAGAGCTGCAGAAGCTGCGGCTGAAGGAACAGAAGAACAAGGAACGGACGCGGAAGGATGAGCTGGGCAGGATGGATGCAGCGCTGCAGGAGCTGCGCACAAGACTTGGTGATATCGCGCACCAGCTGTTGGATGTGGTATCGGTGCTTGCAGATCAGTTTGCAAGTGTACAGGGTTCCGTAGGAAATTCTGTGGATAACATTGGAGTCATTAAGCATACCTTGAGCCGGATCGCAGGCGCCATTGAGAATGAGGCGGGGCAGACCCAGGCGGCAAATGTGAATTTGAATGATTTTGCAAATGATCTGTCCCGGGTTGTCAAAAGTGTGAAAAGGATTGATCGTGCATCCGGGCGGACGGTGACACAGACCGCAGAAGGAATGACTGCGATCCGCCAGCTGGCAGACCAGATGGGCGAAAATCGTCAGATGCAGAGCGAGGCTTTCGAGACCGTCAACAGCCTGTCAAAAAAATCAGCGTCTATTGACGGCATCAGCCAGACGATCAGCTCCATCGCGGAGCAGACATCGCTCCTTTCACTGAACGCCTCCATTGAGGCAGCAAGAGCCGGCGATGCCGGCAGAGGGTATCCATGATCTGGAAACAGCGGTGGCAGGCCTGAACCGCAACAAGGAGGATATCGTAGAAACCTTTTCTGATATTTCCGGCAGAACACAGGAACTGTCAGCAGCCAGTCAGGAGATTTACACGAAGGTGGAGGAGCAGACAGACGAGATCAGACATATCGGTGCTGCGATGCAGCAGTTGGAAACTGTCGTCGGACAATTGAATGAGATCATTGGGTTGTTTCAGATGTAGAGAAAAAGTCTTCTATGGATCTTTTCGGAGCTTCATAGGAGACTTTTTTTGCATGTCATGGAAAAACGTAGTATAATCTTTTAAAATTTAAATTGTTTTTGAGAGGTGGCATACAAATGATAGCGCTGACAGATTATTTATATTCCGGAGATACAGTACTGCGGATCTTAAAAAAATATATGGGTGATCTGCGGGAGGACGCAAAAAAGAACCATAATGAGATCGATCTGGTTCATTGTAATTTCCTGCTGCAGATCGAAGAGCTTTTGGAGCATAACGATTTTTTGACGGCCCAGTCCCAGAAGATACGGGAATTTTATAAATATATGGTGGCGGAATATCCATATCTTTCTTTTACATTTAAGGGACGGATCAAATCACTGATCCGTGCGGAGGAAAAATTTAACGGATATATCGTGGAATACATTTACGATTATTATATGAAGCATCAGAAATTCCCTACAGAGGCAGAACTGAAAAACCGGCTGAACTGTTTTCGGGATCTGATCGCTTATCGGATCGTAATCTCCATGCCCAGATGTCATCTTGAGCATTTGGAGGATCGTGAGACAGAAGAACTGCGGCATCTGTATGAGATCGCAAATAAACTTCCGGAGTTTTTGGAAGAACGCGGGTTTACCGCAGAGCCGGCAGGAGGTGTCAAGGAGAGCGCGTCGCCACTTCTTTCCGATGCGGTCAGACCTTATTACAGAGACTACATCACGGATGCAAGCCCGAATGGCTACCGGTCGTTACATATCACCTTTTATGATAATAGTTCCAGATGCTACATGGAGATGCAGCTTCGAACAAAGGAGATGGACGATATCGCGGAGATCGGACCGGCAAATCATCTCGGCTATGAAAAAAAGCAGGAGTATGAGCGGGCAAGACGGGATGCGATCCCCCAGGGAGCCTGTGTTTATTTTGACGAAGCCTATGAGCGCGGTATGCAACTGCAGCAGCTGGAGCTCTCCCGGCTGGACGTGAACATGTTTGCAGCAGCGGATAACAGTCTGATCAACGACGGATGCGGATTGTTCCGGGGAAGGCTGATCCTTCCGTATGAGCACTTGTCGCGCTTCCAGAATGATCTGATCGATTAAAATGATAGAAAAGAAAACAAGGAGAACGAACGCTTGAAAAGTAGAAAGGGCAGTAAAAAGAAAACTCGCAGCCGAAAGGGCGGGCTGCTTGCCATTGTTGTATTTTTATTGATCGCAATTTTGCGGATCGCATTTCCTCAGTCAGATCCGGAGGGAGTGCCCGCAACGGTTCAGACCAATGGCGTTTCCGGCCTGGAGGTGCATTTTATCGATGTCGGACAGGGGGATGCAACGCTGATCAAGGCGGACGGTCATGCGATGCTGATCGATGCAGGAGAAAATGACAAGGGCACGGCGGTACAGCTCTATCTGAAAAAGCAGGGCGTGGAGCGGCTGGATTATCTGGTTTTAACCCAT
>JAQYOU010000150.1 GCA_028727105.1 bacterium | reverse complement strand
ATGGCATCTATAACATCACATACCTGTAGGGCAATGGATTCCAGCGTGGCACGAATGATATGATTCTTGTTGGTTCCTCTGGTAATACCAACAATGGTTCCTCGCGCATACTGATCCCAGTGCGGTGCTCCCAGTCCGGTAAAAGCAGGAACCACATAGCATCCGTGGGTTCCATGGACTTTGGTTGCCATATATTCAGAATCCGCAGCAGAATCAATAAGTCTCATTCCGTCCCGAAGCCACTGAATAGCCGCTCCTGCCACAAAAATCGAGCCTTCCAATGCATAGTTTATGGTTCCGTCAATGCCCCACGCAATTGTGGTAAGCAATCCATTTTGTGAGAACACCGGTTTCTCACCCGTATTCATAAGAAGAAAACACCCGGTTCCATATGTATTCTTCACTTCGCCCTCATAGAAACAGGTCTGTCCAAACAGAGCAGCCTGCTGATCGCCTGCAGCACCTGCGATCGGGATCGGTCCGCCGAAGAACTCAGGATTTGCTTCGCCGTATACACAGCTGGACGGCTTCGGTGTCGGAAGCATGGACTTCGGAATATTTAACTCTGCTAAGATCTCATCATCCCACTCTAAGGTGTTGATGTTGAATAACATGGTTCTTGCTGCGTTTGAGTAATCTGTTACATGGACAGCACCCTTGGTCAGTTTCCAGATGAGCCATGTCTCAACAGTACCAAACAGTAATTCGCCCTTCTCAGCTCGCTCACGTACCCCCTCTACGTTGTCGAGAATCCATTTAACCTTGGAACCTGAGAAATAAGCATCGATCACGAGTCCGGTCTTTGAACGGAAGGTATCGGTCAGTCCTTTCTCCTTTAAGGAATCGCAATACTCAGAAGTTCTGCGGCACTGCCATACGATCGCATGATATACAGGTACGCCTGTGTCCTTATCCCATACGATGGTGGTCTCACGCTGATTCGTGATACCGATGGCTGCGATGTCAGCTGCAGTTGCATTGACATTCGCCATAGCTGCTTTTGCTACTTCTAACTGTGTAGACCAGATCTCGTCTGCATCATGCTCTACCCAGCCGGGCTTCGGAAAATACTGTGTAAACTCTTTCTGCGCTACGCTGCACATCTCTCCCTTCTCATTAAAGAGAATACAGCGGTTACTGGTTGTACCGGCATCCAATGCCATTACGTATTTTGCCATAATAATTACCCCTCCATATGATGTTTTATTTGTTAAATTCAGTGTAGCGTTTTTAATTGTTAGTGTCTATAGACAAAAATCCATGATTGTATAAACAGTTTTTTGAAAGTTTTACATTTTTCAGTTATTGACAAAATTTTAAAAATAGCAGTTTATAACAAATCATTCATTGCAAATGACTGAGAATATGGTACAATTATATAAATGAGTTTGAATTGTGGGACAGATTGCCTTTTTGGTGACTATATAAAGGAACAGACTATATGAGAGCACTTGAAGATTACAACAGACAAAGAGATAAAAAACTGGGAGCCATGGTCGGGGGCTGTATGAAGAGCCTGGGCTTGTGCTACCTTGTGATCAATGTCATCTGGTTGCTGGTGACACTGATCAGCAGCGGGTTCAAAATGGGACTGCTCAGACGGTGCTTCCTGCCGATGCTCGTACCTTTTGTGATGTATCATGTTTACCGCTGGTTTGTGATCAAAAAGGAAAAGGAACTGCATCATATCGCTATCTATATCATATTAAATGTGTATGTGGTCATACTGCTGGCACATCCTTCCGGCCTTTCCATACTGGACGGGCTTTTGATCGGAGTGATCGCAACCTTTCCCATCTGGACCGATCAGAAATGGACAAAGATTCAGATCCTTTTGTTTGCACTGATGGTTGTGATCCGGCATGGGCTTCTTTATGTGATGGATATTCGCGTGGTGGACTTCTGGCATCTGACCAATCTGCTGGGCATGTTCTGTATCGGAGGGCTGGTATATTATAATGTAAAATTCGTGCATGATCAGACCATGCTTTTGGGCGATGCAACGCGTATGGATGCGGCCACCGGTCTGTATAATCATGAGTATTTCTATGAGGAACTGGAAAAACGGATGGAGAAGTTCGCCCAGCTTCCTGAAAAAGAGCGGGAGGACGGTTATTTCTGCCTGTTGATCGCAGATATCGATAATTTTAAACGTGTAAACGATACTTACGGACATGCATTTGGTGATGAGGTGCTGCTGGGGCTTGCCAACATTTTCAAAAACTATTGCGGTGCCAAGGACTTTGCGGCACGATATGGCGGTGAAGAGTTTGTGCTCATCGTGGGCGGCTGCCATAAAAAGGACGCGCTTACCCGGGCCAACACGATCCGCAAACGTTTTGCGCAGATAGTCTTTGCGGATGCGTCCGGTGCGGAGCATCAGTTTACGGTAAGCCTTGGTGTGGCAGAATATGAGCATCCATGGAACACCGCCAGCAAGTTTTTTGACCAGGCGGATCAGGCGCTTTATCAGGCGAAGAATACCGGAAAGAACCGGGTGTGCTCTTCGTAGAAGAAAAGAAACAGGGCAGAAGCGGAGGTGCTTTGTATGAAGGAAGAAGAAAAAAACATGCAGGAGCTTTCAGAGGAGGAACCGGAGCTGACGCGCTGGTACTGTGATACGGATTGCCGGGCGGCAAACCGTCCGTGCCGTGGAGAGAAGGGAAAGGATCCGACAGCCAAAAATCTATGCCCTTATTATGAGGATATGCTGTTTTAGGCGGTTGAAAGACCGGATCGGATAACCGGTACAGGTGCCTTGCGGTAGATGCCCGGATGTGAGGAACATGGAACAGAAGGAATTCGAATTAATGGAAGATCAAACGATAGAACAGAAGCAGCCGCTCCAGCAGGTACGCATTTCGGTGCGTAACCTGGTGGAGTTTTTGTTGCGCTCGGGAGATATTGATAACCGGATGAGTCGTGGTCTGCAGATGAATGCCATGCAGGAGGGCACAAGGATCCACAAGAAGCTGCAGCGTGGGATGGGAAGCTCCTACAGTGCAGAGGTGCCTCTGAAATTGGACGTTTGCACAGAACATTATGTGCTTACGGTGGAAGGGCGTGCGGATGGTGTGTTTACGAGAGAGGATATCCCCTGCATTGACGAGATCAAGGGTGTTTATCAGGACGTGGCGAACATGGAGTCACCGGTTCCGGTGCATCTGGCCCAGGCGAAATGCTACGCATATATTTATGCGATGCAGCACGACCTGGATGAGATCGGGATCCAGATGACCTACTGTGATCTGGACACCGAGGAGGTGAATCGCTTTTATGAGTGTGTAGCCTTCGGCGAGCTGGAGGAATGGTTTGATACGCTGATGAAGGAGTATCGCAAGTGGGCGGATTTCCAGTTCGAATGGCATCAGACAAGCATGGCTTCCATTAAAAGGATGGAGTTTCCCTTTGATTATCGCCCGGGCCAGCGGGAGCTGGTGGCGGATGTGTACCGGACGATCCTTCGAAGAAAGAATCTGTTTATTCAGGCACCCACCGGTACCGGAAAAACAGTTTCCGTACTGTTTCCCGCTGTGCGTGCCGTCGGCGAGGGGAAGGGAGAAAAGATCTTCTATCTGACAGCTAAGACGGTGACGGCGACGGTTGCCATGGAGACATTTGCGGTGTTTCGTTCGCATGGCTACCGCGGCAAGGTAGTTCAGATTACGGCAAAAGAAAAATTATGCAAATGCGAAACACCGGAGTGCAATCCGGATGCGTGCCCCTATGCCAAGGGCCATTTCGACCGTGTGAATGATGCAGTGTTTGACCTTTTGCAGCAGGAGGATTGTTTTTCCAGAGAGGTACTGCTTACCCAGGCTGAAAAATATATGGTCTGTCCCTTTGAACTGTGTCTGGATGTGTCCAGCTGGAGTGATGTGATCGTCGGGGATTATAATTATGTGTTTGATCCAACGGTATATCTGAAGCGTTTTTTTGCGGAGGGGAATAAGGGAGATTATTTATTTCTTGTGGATGAGGCCCACAATCTGGTAGAGCGTGGCCGGCAGATGTATTCCGAACGGATCGTGAAGGAGGATGTGCTGAAAGTCAAACGACTGTTAAAGCCCTTTAGCAAACGGGTGGAGCGGGAACTGGACCGCGTCAATAAGATCATGCTTTCCTATAAGCGGGAGTGTGAGGATCACAGGATCCATGAATCGATCAATGATCTTGTGTTTGCGCTCATGCGGCTGGCTGCGGAGATGGAGCGTTTTCTGCAAAAGCCGCTGACGCTTCCGGAGCGCGACGAGGTGATGGAGTTTTATTTCGGATTGCGAAATTTTTTGAATATCTATGAACTGGTGGATGAAAACTATATCATCTATTCGGCCATGGAGGAGGACGGAAGCTTTGGCCTGAAGCTATATTGCGCGGATCCATCACGGAATCTGCAGGAATGCCTGGATAAAGCACACAGCACTGTTTTCTTTTCCGGGACGCTGCTTCCCATCGGGTATTACAAGAGCCTTCTGTCCACGAAGCCGGACAATTATGCCGTGTATGCACACTCGGTGTTTACGCCCGACCAGCGTTTGCTGTTCATAGGAAAAGATGTGAGCAGCAAGTATACGAGGCGGACCCCGGAAGAATATGACCGGATCGCTTTCTATATTAATAAAATCGCACGGGCAAAAAAGGGAAACTATATTGCATTTTTTCCTTCCTATAAAATGATGCTTGATGTGGAGGAGCAGTTTGAATATTTGGCGGGTGATACGATCGATGTGATCCTGCAGACGCAGAATATGCGGGAACAGCAGAGAGAGGCGTTTTTGGCAGAGTTTGAACAGAAAAGAGAGCGTTCTTTGGTGGCATTTTGTGTGATGGGCGGCATCTTTGGCGAGGGCGTGGACTTAAGAGAGGATCAGCTGATCGGGGCGATCATTGTTGGAACCGGAATTCCCCAGATCGGCGGGGAAAGCGAAATACTCAGGGATTTTTTTGATGCGCGGGGTGGAGCTGGTTTTGACTATGTGTATCGTTTTCCGGGTATGAACAAAGTACAGCAGGCTGCAGGACGCGTGATCCGTACACTGTCTGATGTGGGGGTGATCGCACTTTTGGATGAGCGTTTTTTGCAGTCGGACAACAGGAGGCTGTTCCCCCGTGAATGGGAGGACTTTAAAACCTGCACATTAGATCAGGTGGACGGACTGCTGGAGGCATTCTGGAGTGGGATCGGTGCATCCGAATAAAAAGGTTGCAATATTTGTATTTTTTTTTTATTATATAGGTATTGTTTTAATCAACCAAACAAATGGAGGAACAATCATGAGTAATGTACGTCGCGTATATGCGGAGAAGAAGCCTGATTTCGCAGTAGCTGCAAAGGATCTGAGATCAGAGATCAAAAGCTATCTCGGAATTAAGACAGTGACAAATGTGCGGGTGCTGATCCGCTATGATATCGAGAATATTTCGGATGACACCTATGAAAAGGCAAAGGTGACTGTATTCTCAGAGCCGCCGGTAGACGATCTTTATGAGGAGACCTTTGACGCAAAGGGAGCGGCTGTATTCAGCGTGGAATACCTGCCCGGACAGTTTGATCAGCGTGCAGATTCAGCGGTACAGTGTGTGCGTCTTTTAAATGAGGAAGAGGAGCCGATCATCCGGTCTGCGACTACCTATGTGATCGAGGGCGAGTTGGACGAGGAACAGCTGGATGCGATCAAAAAGCATTGTATCAATCCGGTGGATTCCCGTGAGACCGGAATGGAAAAGCCCGAAACTCTGGTTCAGGATTTCCCGGAGCCGGAGGATGTAAAGATCTTTGACGGGTTTACGGCTATGGCAGAGGCTGACTTAAAGGCACTGTATGATTCTCTGAATCTGGCGATGACATTTAAAGATTTTCTTCATATTCAGAAATATTTCAGAAACGAAGAAAAACGTGATCCATCCGTGACAGAGGTTCGTGTACTGGATACCTACTGGTCTGATCACTGCCGTCATACCACTTTCTCCACAGAGCTGACGGATGTGACCTTCGGCGACGGATATTACCGTGCACCCATGGAGGATACTTACAAGGATTATTTAGAGACACATCAGAAGATGTATGCGGGCAGAGACGATAAGTTTGTCTGCCTGATGGATCTGGCCCTGATGGCAATGAAGCGCCTGAAAAAAGAGGGCAAGCTGGAGGATCAGGAGGAGTCTGATGAGATCAATGCC
>JAQYOU010000149.1 GCA_028727105.1 bacterium | reverse complement strand
ACTGGGTTGTCTGGTTGTGACAGTGAAAACCCTGGATCCCGGGATGATCCGTATGCTGAAGGAATGTGAAAAAGCCATGGATTTGCCAGAAGGAAGCGTCCATTTCATGGATCACAAAGAAAGCTTTTTCTATTATGGCAGCAATCAGCCGCCGGAGTTTTCTTCACATGATATGGGACTGTTTGAGTATCGTGGCCGGCAAATGTGTTTTTGGTGTCTGGAAAAAGAAAAGGCTTCCAGGCCCCAGCTCCTTTCCATCCGTGAGGAAAGCTACGGCTTTGATCCGGACCAGGCGGATGAAGTGTTTGCCAGGATCATTCCCCAGGCCTTTGGCAAACAGATCATTACAACCGTCTATCTGGTAGGTGATGGCTTTGAAAACGGGTGGATGAAGCAGTCTCTGCAGATACTTTGTCAGGGGCGGCGTGTTTTTTTGGGAAAGAATCTGTTTTCAAAGGGCGCGTGTTTTGCAGCAATGCAAATGGCAGATCATAGACCACAGAAGTTTGTGTACATCGGTGAGCATGAGGTGAAGTGCAATGTCAGCTTAAAGGTGTATGAACGTGGCAATCTGTCTTTTTATACATTGATCACAGCCGGCGTACCGTGGTTTGAAGCCCGCGGAACCTGTGAAGTGGTCATTGACGGGTCGCCGTCCATTGATTTTTGGATCCAGCAGCCCAATAGCCGGGAGGCGCGCATCGAAACTGTGACACTTCATGCACTTCCCGAGCGGGAAAATCGCACGACGCGTATGATCATCGATGCCGTTCCGTTATCCGATCGGGAGGTGTGTGTGACCCTGACGGATATCGGGCTTGGTGAGCTTGTTCCCGGAACAGGGAAAAAATGGGAATACGTGTTGCAGCTATAACCGGATGATAAACAGGTAACAGAGGCGGACAATGGGACAATTGATCTTATGTAAAAGCCCGAGGGCAAAAACTCCCTTTTACATTGAAAGTGGAAAAGTAAATATTTCTTCGCTGGAAGAACTGATGTATTTTGTGCAGTCAGCCCGTTTTGTAACCCGGGATGACTTTATGAAGCCGGAATTCATTGACTGGATCGAGCAGGAGATCGGACAAAAAGAGCTTGCATCCATGCTGCGGGAGAAGCTTGCGGGCAAATGTGGCCTGCGGGATTTCTTTTTGCCCATCGAGGCAGCAAACGGATATCTGACAACCAGTGAGCTTCAGATCTTAAATGTTCAGCTGCAAAAGTATGATCACATGAGCGGACTGGAAGCAAAAAAGTTTTATGCGGATCAGTTTATGCATCAGGGAAAATATGTGCAGGCAATTTCAGCTTACCGGCGATTGCTTTCAGATTCGGCTGTGATCTCCGAACAGGGACATGTGACCGGTGATATCTGGAATAATCTTGGATGTGCGTACGCAAAGCTGCAGGATTTTTCCGAGGCAGTTGACTGCTTTGCAAGAGGATATCTGTTAAACCGTCGGATGGAGACACTGCAGGAAGCAGTAGATGCAGCATGCATGTCCGGTGATCAGAGTCTTTTGGAGGGACTGGCTGCTCGTTTTGCGGTGAATGCATCCCAGATTACAGCGGAGCGTACACACATGGAGCAGCTGCTAAAGCAGACCATTGCAGGTGCATCGGTATCCGAAGAGCCTGAGCAGCAGCTGATCCGGTGGCTGGAAACGTATGTGCAGCAGTGTGAGGATTAAATCATGAGATTTTTGAAACGTTTGTTTTCCAAAAAAAGAAATAGGGACCGGGAAGCGGAAGCATTTGAGGCGACGGATGAACTGTTTTCTGAGGAGCAGGAAACAGACCTGCATAAGATCGGTCATTATGTGTTGGACCACTGTGAGCAGATCATTGAATCGGCCAGAGAGCTGGGCGAGGAGAAGAAAGAATATGAGATCGTCACCAGCTATCTGAAGGACATTGAATTTCTTGCGGATCTGCCGGAGGAACAAAAGGCGCCGATCCGTGAAGTGACGGAGAACATTCTGAAGCTGAATATGGAGCGGGATCAGTATCTGAACATGTCAAAAAAAATTTCTGATTCACAGTATGTGATGTTAGAGCAGATGGAAGAGGAAATTCCGGATGTGGTCAGACGGATGCGTGAAAACGAGACCTACCAGGCGACGATCAAGCATGATATGGCGTGTCTGGAAGGGGAAAAGATGCAATGGACCCTTTTGCGCAGTGAATTGATGCATGAAAAGTATATTCTTAGGATCGCCTCCTATATTGTTTTTTCCGCTTTCTTTTTACTGATGATCCTGCTGTTTGTTTTGCAGGCCGGATTTTCGATCGATATCACATGGGGATGGATCGTTTTGGCGGCACTTGCCACTGGCGGTGGCTTTTTTATATTTGTGAGATATCAGAATGATGTTTTGGGGATCTCCCGCGCAGAGCTGAATGCAAATCATGCGATCTCTCTTTTGAACAAGACAAAGATCAAATATGTTAACATTACAAACGCAGTGGACTATGCATGCGAAAAATATCATGTAAAAAATGCAAGAGACCTGGAATATCAGTGGGAGCAGTACGTGGAAGAGACGAAAAGAAAAGAGCGCTATATGCGTACCAATGATGACCTGAATTACTACAATGGTAAACTGCTCCGTTTGCTGGAGGAATATCGGCTTTATGATGCAAAGGCGTGGGTGGATCAGCCCCTGGCGCTGGTCAATCCGGGTGAGATGTCTGAGATGAAGCACAATCTTTTGGTGCGCAGGCAGAAGCTTCGGGCGCGCATTCAATATAATGCAAAAGTGGTTGAGACGGAGCGGGCGCAGATCGATCGGCTGATGGCGCTGCACCCGGAGTATGAAGATGAGATCAGAGGCATTATCCGATCTGTGGACAAGCTTTCGGTCGGAGAAATATAAACAGGAGGGTTCACTGGAGTAAGCAGTGAAATAACATGCGATGAGTGAAGTACATACACATACACTGGACGACGGGACTGTGATCACACACAGCCATGATCATGGGCATACACATGACCCCAAGGAAGTGCGTGCGATCGTGAACCGGCTGGCAAAGGCGATCGGACATCTGGAATCGGTCAAGCATATGGTGGAGGATGGAAGAGACTGCACGGAAGTGCTGATCCAGCTCGCTGCTGTAAAGGCGGCAATCGGAAATACCGGGAAGCTGATCCTGAAGCAGCATATTTCCCACTGCATCGTTGATGCCGTGGAGACGGGAGACGATGAGGCGATCGAAAAGCTGAATCAGGCTATTGACCGTCTGATATAAGAGCAATGCAGATTTTTGAAAAATTGTGAAATTTTTGTCAGATAATACTTAACATTTGTAGGGAAAAGGACTATAATGAATAAGCATTTTATGCTGTATGATCTGTTTTGACCAAAATACAGCCGAAAGGAGTAAAAGTTATGAATCTCATACCATTCCTTATCTGCTTCCCGTTTGTGGTGGCTGTTTTTATGTATCTCATAAGGAATAACAAAATTCGTAACGGCGTGGCGTATGTATCACTTGGAGTGATCATGGCAACAGCAGCTTTCCTGCTTGTGGATTTTATTTCCAACGGAGCGCGTGCAAGTGCTTATCAGGTGGAAAATGAACTGGTGGAGATGCTGATCCTGATCGCTGAAGTGGGGCTGATGTTCCTCGTCGTTTATCAGTGTATCAGGTACAAAAAATATCTGATCAGTCTGCTGTCTGTCGTACAGACACTTCTTGTGATCTGGCTGGAGCATTTTGGACCGGTGATCGCCGATACACCTCAGCTTTATCTGGATCGTCTGTCTATGTTGATGATCGTTATCGTGGCATTCATCGGAGGCATGATCACGATCTATGCAGTCGGCTATATGCACGGCTATCATCATTATCACACGGAATTCCCGGATCGCAGATATTATTTCTTTTCTTTGATCTTTGTGTTTTTGGGTGCCATGTTCGGACTGGTGCTCTCAAAGAGCATGCTCTGGCTGGACTTTTTCTGGGAGGTGACGAGTATCTGTTCCTTCCTGCTGATCGGCTATACAAAGACGGATGAGGCGATCCAGAATTCTTTCCGGGCACTTTGGATGAATCTGCTGGGTGGACTGATGCTGGCGATCGGTATTGCCAGTGCCGTATTCCAGATGGGCCTGGTGGATATTCAGAGTATCGTGAACAACGGACTGATCATCCCGATCGCATGCTTTGCGTTTGCAGCGTTGACGAAATCTGCACAGCTTCCGTTTTCCAGATGGCTTTTGGGAGCGATGGTGGCTCCGACCCCTTCTTCTGCGCTTCTTCATAGTGCGACGATGGTAAAGGCCGGCGTTTACCTGCTGCTGCGCCTTTCACCTGCACTTTCCGGAACGATGACCGGAACGATGGTGAGCTTTGTAGGAGGTCTGACCTTCCTTCTTGCATCGCTGCTTGCAATCTCTAAATCAGATGCAAAGGCCGTGCTAGCCTATTCAACGATCTCAAATCTGGGACTGATCGTGGCATGTGCAGGTGTCGGTATGCGTCAGACGATCTGGGCAGCGATCTATCTGCTGATCTTCCATGCAGTCAGCAAGGCAATGATGTTCCAGGACGTAGGTGCAGTTGAAAACTCTCTGCACAGCCGTAATATTGAGAATATGCAGGGTCTGATCTATCGTCTGCCGAGACTGGCATTTATCATGCTGATCGGTATTGCCGGTATGTATCTGGCACCTTTTGGAATGCTGATCGCGAAATGGGCTGCCTTTAAGGCTTTTGTGGATGCAAGTAATCCGCTTCTTATCATTTTTATTGCGTTCGGCAGCTCCACTACGATGTTTTACTGGACGAAATGGATGGCAAAGATCATCGGACCTCCGCGTGTGGATACACCGCTTCGTGATGTGACAAAGAAAAACGAGTACGCATCACTTTATATTCATGCGTTTTTTATGGTTGTGATCTGTCTGTTGTGCGTTCCAATGTCAAAATATGTGGTCCTGCCCATTGAGCTGGATCTGTTTGGCAGTGCGACCATGACACTGGACAGTGCTGACATCATGGTTATGGTGATCTTACTGATCGCGATCGTTGTACTTCCGTTTATCTGTTATCTCGGTACCAAGAGACATAAGAGAAAACACGTGATCTCTTATATGAATGGTGTCAATGCCGGTGATAACAAGAACTTTATCGATTCTTTCGGTGAGGAAAAACAGCTTTATACCGCGAACTGGTATATGATGGATTATCTGGGAGAGAACAAGCTTTTGACACCCTGCATCATCGTCAGTGCCGGTATGCTGCTCATCATGATGTGTCTGATCATAGGAGGTGCGGTATAATGGAAATGAAACAGATTATTTTTGTTCTTTTATATCTGGTATGCGCGCCTTTTATCGGCGGATTTTTAGATGGTGTGGACCGGAAGCTCTCTGCGCGTATGCAGGGAAGAAAGGGACCTTCCGTTTTTCAGCCCTTTTATGATGTGATCAAGCTGTTTCAGAAGGAACCGCTGGTTGTAAAGCGTTCCCAGACATTTCTTGTGATGACCTATCTGATCTTTATGGTCATTACAGGCGGACTGTTCTTTGCGGGAATGGATCTGCTTTTGTGCTTTTTCTCGCTGACGACCTGTGCGATGTTCCTGGTGCTTGCGGCATCCTTTACCCATTCGCCCTATGCTTCCGTGGGATGTCAGCGTGAGCTGCTGCAGATGATGGCATATGAGCCGATGGTATTATTGACAGCGGTGGGCTTTTATGTGGCAACCGATACCTTTTATGTGAAAGATATCATTGGGATGGATATGAGTGCGATCGTTTTTCTGCCCGGTGTATTCGTTGGATTTTTGTTTATCCTGACGATCAAAATGCGAAAATCGCCCTTTGACCTTAGTACTGCACATCATGCACACCAGGAGATCGTCCGGGGCGTGACTCAGGAGATGGTTGGTTCTAACCTGGCACTGATCCATCTCGCTGAGTGGTATGAGACCGTATTTCTGATGGGTGTTGTTGCACTGTTTTTCATAAACAGCAATCCTGTCAGCTATGTGGTTGCACTCATCGTTGTTCTGGCAACTTACTTTTTTGAAATCCTGATCGATAACGTGTCTGCCCGTGTGAACTGGAAGGTATTGCTCGTCAGTACATGGGTGGTGACCCTTGTCGCAGGAGGCGTAAACCTGACCATTTTAGTGCTGATGCATCGATAGGAGGAAAAACAATGGCAAACGTATCCAGATCACCCTGGCTGCTGCATTATGACGGAAGCAGCTGTAATGGGTGTGATATAGAAGTTTTGGCGTGTCTGACACCTGTTTACGATGCAGAGCGCTTTGGTGTGGTAAATACCGGAAATCCCATGCATGCGGATATCCTGCTCATCACGGGAGGCATCAATTCCCAGAATGCTGCGGTTGTGGAGCAGATCTACAATCAGATGCCGAATCCGAAGGTTGTCTGTGCGGTAGGTACCTGTGCATGCACCGGAGGAGTATTTAAGGAATGTTATAATATTAAGGGCGGTGCAGATACGGTGATCCCGGTTGATATTTATGTGCCGGGCTGTGCGGCCAGACCGCAGTCCATCATTGATGGTATCGTTCAGGCGGTTGGACTGTTTCAGAAAAAGCATGAAGAAATGAAGAAGGAAAAGAAGTAGAGGAGGTGGCTCATAATGGCAGATACAGGATGTATGATCATACCGGTAACAACCGGCGATTTTTTGATGAAGGTCATGGAGATGAAGAATGATCAGTATCGTCTCATGCAGGCACATGCCGTAAGTATCGAAAACGGCTATGAGCTGAGCTACACCTTCGGTAAGGACTACGAGTGGGTGACACTTCGTCTGGTCATTGACGAAAATGAGGAAGTTCCCACCATAACAAATATTTATGAGCCTGCGTTTCTTTATGAGAACGAAATGGCAGAGCTGTTTGGTGTAAAGATCCGGATGATCTCAGTGGATTATCATGACAAGCTGTACCGGATCGATGACAAGACGCCTATGAAAAAACTGTAGGAGGTTCAAACGATCATGGCAAGTAAGAAAAGTGTGGTTCCTTTTGGACCGCAGCACCCTGTTTTACCCGAGCCGATTCATCTGGATCTCGTACTGGATGATGAACGCGTCGTGGAAGCGATCCCCTCCATTGGATTTGTCCATCGTGGATTGGAATCGCTTGTGAAAAAGAAAGATTTTAAAGAAATGCAGTATGTGGTGGAGCGCACCTGCGGAATCTGCAGCTTTATGCACGGAATGACCTATTGCGAGACGATCGAACATATGATGGATGTGGAGGTTCCTGTAAGAGGACGGTATCTTCGTACCATCTGGTGCGAGATGAGCCGTCTGCATTCCCACATGCTGTGGCTGGGACTTTTAGCAGATGCATTCGGATTTGAGAGTCTGTTTTATCAGTGCTGGAGGATGCGCGAGCAGATCCTGGATATGTTTGAGGAGTCAACCGGCGGCCGCGTGATCTTTTCCGTGAATGCACCCGGAGGCGTTTTAAAGGATATGCCTTCCGATATGCTGCATGCGTTTGTAGAGAAGCTGAACGGATTTGAGACAGAGCTTCACAAGATCGCAGACATCTTTTTAAATGATTATACCGTATTGACCCGTCTGAAGGGTGTCGGTATCCTGACACCGGAGGAGGCTCATGATCTTGGTGCTGCCGGACCGATGCTGCGTGCAAGCGGCATTGCAAGAGATACAAGAAAGATGGGATATGCAGCATACGGTGAGCTTGATTTTGACATTATCACCAGCAACGATTGTGATTCCTTTGCGCGCTGTGATGTGCGTATCCGTGAGATGTATCAGTCTATCCAGCTGATCCGCCAGGCTGTGGATAAGATCCCGCAGGGAGATATTGCAGTACCGGTCAAGGGTAATCCTGATGGCGAATTTTTTATGAGAGTGGAACAACCGAGAGGAGAGGCAATCTATTATGCAAAAGGCAACGGTTCAAAATTTCTGGAAAGGATCCGAATCCGCACCCCTACCTTTGCAAATATCCCTGCACTTCTGAAAACACTGAAAGGCTGTCAGTTCTCTGATGTGCCGCTGCTCATTTTGACGATTGATCCCTGTATCAGTTGTACGGAACGCTAGAAAAGGAGGAATTCGAAATGTCTAAATTTATGCCCTTTGCGGCTACTATGATCAAAAACCTCTTTTCAAAGCCGGTAACGACAGCATATCCCGGGAAGCCTGCGGTTTATCCGGAACGTAGCCGCGGACATGTGGAGATCGATATCGCGCAGTGTATCATGTGTGGTCTGTGCAGTCGTAATTGTCCGCCCCGGGCGATCTCTGTGGATCGTGCATCAGGGACGTGGACGATCAACCGTTTTGACTGTGTACAGTGCGGTTATTGTACCGAAGTGTGTCCGAAGAAGTGCCTGACGATCGTTCCGGGATACCAGACACCGGGAGCGGAGAAGAAGGAGGCTGTTTACCACAAACCTGTTGAAGAAAAAGCGGCAGCGCCTGCAGGAGGCAAGCCGGTTCCCAATCTCGAGCAGTGCGTATTCTGTACACTCTGCGCGAAAAAATGTCCGCAGGAGGCAATTACTGTGGATCGTACAGAAAAGAAGTGGGAGCTTACTGCTGAGAAGTGCGTAAGCTGTGGACTTTGTGCAACAAATTGTCCGAAGAAATGCATAGAAATGAAGTAGGTATGAGACATGTGTGTAGCTTTACCGGGAAAAGTAATTGAAGTATATGAAAAGGATGCCCTTGTGGATTTCAGCGGGAACCGCGTGCGCGCGATCGCGGGACTGGTTCCCATCGCGGTTGGAGATTATGTACTGGTGCACGCAGGATGTATCCTTCAGAAACTATCTGTGGGTGAAGCGCAGGATATGATAAAACTGTTTGAGGAATTAGAGGAAGTATGACAGATATCAGTCAAAAAATTACACAGATGAAAACATGGCTGGCAGCGTATGACGGACCGGACATCTCCATTATGGAGGTGTGCGGCAGTCATACTGCTGCTATTTCTAAATATGGGATCAGCGGTCTGCTTTCCGAAAAGCTACATCTGATCAGTGGTCCCGGATGTCCGGTATGCGTGACACCGACGGGATATATTGACCGGCTGATCGAGCTTTCTATGGAAAAGAATACAACAGTTGTCACGTTTGGAGACCTGATCCGTGTGCCCGGACGGGAGAAGAGTCTGGCGGAGGCAAAGGGAGAGGGCGCGAGTGTGGAGATGGTGTATTCGCCCTTTGATCTTATGCGTCTGGCAAAAGAGAGACCACACCAACGTTTTGTTTTTGCTGCAGTTGGCTTTGAAACGACCGCGCCGGTGTATGCGATGCTTTTAAAACAGCTTGTGGAAGCGGATATGACAAATGTGCAGCTGTTGACTGCGCTAAAAACGATGCCTCCGGTGATCCGGTGGCTCTGTGAACATGGAGACGGGATCGATGGATTTCTTGCACCCGGACATGTGGCTGCTGTGACGGGATCAGATCTGTTTCGACCGCTAGCGGAACAGTATTACGTACCTTTCGGTGTGGCGGGCTTTGGAGCAGAGGAGCTGCTGCTGGCAGTTTATGGTACCTTTCGTGCAGTAGAACAGTACCGGGAAAGCGGTATTCGTCCTGAGGTCAAAAATTATTATCCGGCTGTGGTGAGCCCGCAGGGCAATCAGAAGGCAAGGGAGCTGGTGGACCGGTATTTTGAGCCCTGTGATGCACTCTGGAGGGGGATCGGTGTGATCGCGGATTCCGGGCGACGGCTGCGGGAACCATATGCGCAGTTTGACGCGGGGAGCGATCTGGTCATGGAGGACCGAAAAAAGAATCAGGCATGTCGCTGTGATCAGATCCTGATGGGAAAAGCGCTTCCAGGAGACTGTCCACTATTTGGTGGCGTGTGTACACCGATGAATCCACAGGGAGCCTGTATGGTCTCCGAAGAGGGAAGCTGTCATCAGTATCTGATGTATCACAGGACACGTTAAAGGAGACAAGAGATGAATCAGGAAAAGAAAATAACAATGGCACACGGCAGTGGTGGGCGTGCTACAAACGATCTGATCAAAGAGGTATTTGCACATGAATTTACAAATCCTGTCCTGGATGCCATGGAGGATGCTGCTGTAGTGCCCGGGAGCGGAAGGATTGCCGTTACAACGGACAGCTTTGTGGTAGATCCGCTGGAATTTCCGGGAGGCGATATCGGCCGTCTGGCTGTCTGCGGAACGGTGAACGATCTGCTGATGCGGGGTGCACAGCCGAAATACCTGACTTGCGGCTTTGTGCTGCAGGAAGGGCTTGAGCTCGGTGTGCTTCAACGAATTGTTCATTCATTGGCAGTCACCGCACGCGAAGCAGGTGTGACGGTTGTGGCCGGTGATACAAAGGTTGTGGAAGGAAACGGTGGTCTGATCATCAACACTGCCGGTGTGGGGTTTGTTCCGGATGATGTCTGCATCTGTGCTTCCAACTGTCAGGTGGGAGATGCGATCCTGGTGTCCGGTGATCTGGGTGACCATCATGCTGCGATCCTGTCCCGGCGCATGAACATCAGTAATTCTATAGTGAGTGATTGTGCACCGCTGGGAGAAATGGTTCAGGCATTACTGGAAAAGGGGATCCGTGTGCACTGTCTTCGGGATATCACGCGCGGAGGGCTTGGAACGGTCTTGAAGGAGCTTGCAGAGACATCACAGGTTACGATGGCTGTGGAAGAAGAGCTTTTGCCGGTGAATGCACAGGTTCGTGATTTCTGCGGACTGATGGGTCTGGATCCGTTATATATGGGTAATGAAGGAAAACTTATTGCTTTTGTGGCACCGGAGGATGCGCCTTTGGCCTGTGAGATCATCTCCGGATGTGCGTATGGAACCCGCGCGGCAGTGATCGGCACGGTGACGGATGAAATGCCGGGAAGTGCGTATGTAAAAACATCGATCGGTGGAAAGCGCGTGCTTGACATTCTGTTTGGAGAAGGTCTGCCCCGGATCTGCTGATCCCAATGTGTGTAACAGCTCAGGCGTAGAGAAAGACGAAACGCCGGTTGGATACAACAGGAAACAGTAATACTTTGAGAGGAAAGAAATATGTCTTACGCGTTCAGCGAATCACAGCGTCGTGCGATCACGGAATCGGACGGCGCAACGCTCGTTCTGGCGGGTCCCGGGTCGGGTAAAACCGCTGTCATTACCGGACGTATCCGGTATCTTTTGGAACATTGTAAGGTTCCGGCAGGAAATATTCTGGTCATCACCTTTACAAAAGCAGCAGCGCAGGAAATGCGCCTGCGTTTTCAGGCAGCAATGGAAGGACGAAGGCTGCCGGTACAGTTTGGCACGTTTCATGCGGTCTTTTTTTCAATATTGAAACATGCATATCATTATCGTTCGGATCAGATCATATCACAGGAATTTAAATATTCGTTTCTGCGGGAGATATTATCCGGCTATCATCTGCGGGAGGATGAGGAACAGGAGCTTCTGGAGAACCTTCTTGGCGAGATCAGTATGGTGAAAAATGAGCAGCTGGAGCTGTCGCATTATTATGCAAAATGCTGTGGAAGCACACAGTTTCGTGAGATCTATGAAGCTTATGACAGAAAACTCAGAGATAACCGGTTGATCGATTTTGATGATATGCTGACACTTACCTATGAGCTTTTGTCACAGCGTCCGGATCATCTGAGAGCCTGGCAGGAAAAATTTCGCTATATCCTTGTTGATGAGGTGCAGGATATGAACCGGCTGCAGTATGAAATCCTCCGTATGCTGGCGGCACCTCAGAATGAACTGTTTCTGGTAGGTGATGATGATCAGTCGATCTATCAGTTCCGGGGAGCAAGACCGGAATTGATGAGACGATTTACAGAGGATTATGCAGATGCAAAAAAACGGTATCTGGAAGAAAACTATCGCTGCGGATCAGAGATCGTCAGAACCTCGCAAAATCTGATCTCTTATAATCATGATCGTTTTGAAAAGAAGATCCGTGCCGCGCGGAAGGTTCCGGGATCGGTGGATGTATGTCAGTTTCCTTCGCCTCTGAAGGAAAACCGCGCGATCATTGAGACAATCCAAAAGCGGGCTGCTATGGGTGTGCGTTATGACGATATGGCAGTACTGTTTCGGACAAACCGCCAGTCGGGCTATCTGTTGGAGCTTCTTATGGAGGCAGGGATCCCTTTTTATGCAAAGGAGCGTGTGCCGCTTGTCTATGATCACTGGATCGCAAAGGATGTGCTTTGTTACCTGAAGCTTGCTTCCGGAAGTCGTGATCGCGGATCGATCTTACAGATCATGAACCGCCCGGTACGTTATCTGAGCAGAGATGTGCTGGATGAACCGGTGGTAGACCTGGACAGCTGGGAAGCTGTTTATGAAGAGCAGCCCTGGATCGCCAGACGTATTGCGCAGCTGGCAGAAGATCTCCAGGTGATGTCTCATATGGGTCCCTTTGCCGCAATGAATTATATCCGAAAGGGTGTCGGCTATGAAGAATTTGTGGTGGATTATGCAAGGGAACACGGACAGCCCGAACAGGAGCTTCTGGATATTCTTGACGAACTGCAGCAATCAGCCGTCGGCTTTCAGTCCCTGGATCTCTGGCAGGCACATGTGGCAGAATACCGTGCACGTATGCAGGCAGAACAAAAGAAGAGCGAGGGAAACAAAGAGGGAGTCCGGATCCTGACGCTGCATGGCGCAAAAGGATTGGAATTTGATACTGTTTTTCTGCCGCAGCTGTTAGAGGGAATGCTACCATATAAAAAAGCGGTGCTGGATGCAGACATAGAGGAAGAACGGAGACTGTTTTATGTGGGTATGACACGGGCGAAGGATATGCTTATGATCACGCATAGTAAGACTCTGTACAATAAAGATGCCACTGCATCCAGGTTCTTAAGTGAATTAAAAACCCCTTTTGCAGTGGCAGCATCTGATGAGAAATTACGGTAATTCGTCGAACATCTGCTCATCAAGCAGCTCATCGAAGCATTCGGAGACGCGTTCGTATTCCTCGTCATCCTGAATGTTTTCCAGGGAGGCATTGCCGTCTTCATCTTCGAAATAGCGATAGATGAAGACTTCTCCCTCCTCGATGGGCTCATCGTTCTCATCCACCGGAACAAGAACAATATAATCCTGATCGTATGCTTCGAAGATCGTCATGATGGCGCATTCGATGTCTGTGCCGTCATCAAGGTTCACTGTAACACGGATATCATCCGGATCATCTTCTGTAAAGTTCCTTGCGTTCTCATTTTCCTTCATGTTCGTTCCTCCTGTACGTATTTTTGAAACATGTATTACCGCCATTATATGAGAAGGCAGTGCATGATGTCAAGGTTAGAAATCGAAAAAAGGTGTATGCAAAACATATAGAAACTGATATAATAAAAATTAACTGTGATATTTTCATGTAGACAGAAAAGAAGAGGCATAAAAGAATATGGCAGAACAATTAAGAGAAGGAACTTACAGCAGATTCGGAGCAAGCAGGCTTGCAGACGGGATCTGTTTTACATTTGAAGGGGAAAAGGACAGCGACTGTGCGATCCGCCTGTATGAAAAGCGTAAGCATGCGGGAGAGGCCTGCGCATACCGGGATATACCCGTGCCGAGGGAATTCTGTATCGGAGCGGTTCGATCCGTATGTGTGCCGGGACTGGATGCGGCACATTTTGATTACAATTATGTGATCGACGGACAGGTAGTGGTGGACCCTTATGCAAAGCGGATCATCGGAAGAGAGAAATGGTGCGATTACAGCCGCAGGGACACCGGTTATGAGGTGCGCAGCGGATTTGATTTTAATGATTTTGACTGGAAGGGGGATCATTGCCCGGAAATACCGGAGCAGGACATGATCCTCTACAAGCTTCATGTCAGAGGTTTCACCAAAGACGGAGGCGCAGCCGGGAAAAAGAAGGGTACCTTTGCAGGAGTGACGGAAAAGATTCCTTATCTGAAGGAACTTGGGATCACTACCGTGGAACTGATGCCGGCGTATGAATTCGAAGAACTGGTACCGCCGAAGCATGAAGAGTCCACGATGGATTTTGAAGGCTGGGCACCGCAGGCGGTGGCCGGGTATCAGTTGATGCAGCAGAAGGAATACGAGGAAAAAGAAAAGGAATTGCCCGGGACGAATTATTGGGGCTACGGCAATGGTGATTACTTTGCTCCCAAGGCCAGCTATGCGGCGGGAAGCTCTCCCTCAGAGGAGATGAAGGAAATGATCCGCAGTCTTCATGAGGCAGGCCTGGAATGTGTCATGGAGATGAGCTTTGATGCACAGGTGAATCCAAACTATATTGTGGAGGTACTGCGTCACTGGGTGCTGGAGTACCATGTGGACGGTTTCCACCTGCTCTGTTCACAGACCGCCATTGCAAGCGTGATCTGTGATGTGCTGCTCAGACGTACAAAGATCTTTGCCCAGCAGTTTCCGGAAGGAGCCTGGGAGCAGCCCTGCAGCTATCCCCACCTGTTTGTATACAACGATGAGTTCCTCTATGCAGCCCGTAAGGTGATCAATCATCAGGATGGAAATCTGGTAGAATATCTGAATCAGCAGAAAAGACAGCATCCGTTGATCGGATTTGTCAATTATTTTGCGAATAATAACGGTTTTACGCTGGCGGATACCTTTTGTTATGTCACGAAGCACAACGAAGAAAACGGCGAGGGCGGATCCGATGGATCGGATTGGAATTACAGTGTGAATTGCGGTGCCGAAGGCCCTTCCCGAAAAAAGAAGATCCTTCAGCAGCGTGAACGACTGATGAAGCAGGCGATGGCAGCTGTTGTTTTTGCCCAGGGCGTACCTTTGATCCTTGCCGGCGATGAGTTTGGTAATTCTCAAAATGGAAACAACAATGCCTATTGTCAGGACAACCGTACCGGTTGGGTAAACTGGAAACAGCTGGAGAAACATCAGGCGTATCACGGATATGTGAAGGAACTGCTGGCACTTCGGAGCAAACACCCGTGTATCCGAAGCCGGATGCCGGTGCAGATGACAGACTACATGTCCCACGGCCTTCCGGATCTTTCTTATCATGGCGAACAGGCCTGGTGCAGCGAGGTTTATCCTTCTATGCAGGCAGTGGGTGAGCTTTACAGCGGGGCATACGGAGAGGATGAAGAGGATCTGTACATCGGATGGAACTTTTCACAGAGTAAAATGTCTCTGGCACTTCCGAAGCCGGTTCAGGGAAACAGCTGGGAAATGCTGTCCGGTCCGGGTACGATCCGTGAAGATCACAACAGTCTTCTGATCGAAGGTCAGAGCGTCGTGATCCTTGTCTCTGCCACAATAGAACAGGCAGCTGATCAGAAAGAAACGGACTGTGATGTATAAGCGGGGCTTATCTGTTTTTGATCTGAAATGCATCGCCGTGTTTTCCATGCTCGTAGACCATATCGGAATGGTTTTGTTCCCGTCAGAGCTTTGGCTTCGGTATGTGGGCAGACTGGCCTTCCCGATCTATGCATTTTTGATCACAGAAGGTTTTTTTCACACAAGAAATGTTAAAAAATATATTGGCAGATTATTTGCCTTTGCGCTGATCTCCGAGATCCCTTATGATCTGGCCCGCTACGATACCTTGTTTTATAAAGACAGCCAGAATATATTTTTCACACTGGCGCTGGCACTGGTCTGCATCTATGTGCTGGATGCATGCGGCGAACAGCTGCTGATCGCCTGCGCGGTGCTGGCATCGATCGGACTGGCAGTCTATTACTGGATCAAACCGGATTATGGGATTGGCGGGATCGGCATGATCCTCTGCTTTTATCTCTTTCGCATGTACAAGGCGGAGCTGTGTCTGTCAGTCACGGCGATCAATTTCTTTTGCTACGAGGATGTCCAACGGGCAGGTGCGCTGGCGCTGTTTCCTATTTTGCTCTACAATGGAAAAAAAGGGCCTTCCGCAAAATACTTTTTTTACCTGTTTTATCCGGTTCATCTGTTGATCCTGTATCTGATTCGGAGGTATGTGATACATGTCGCTTAAAAAAGCATGGAAACATTTAAAAACCGTACACGCCCACCGGCGTGAGGTGCGAAAAAACTGTTTTCGCATGGGATTGTATTGGCAGGGACTGACCCATGATCTGTCCAAATTTTCCTGGGCTGAATTTCGTATCGGCGCGAAGTATTTTATGGATGATCAAAGTCCCCATAACGGTGAACGTGCAGAGTTTGGCTATTCCTCTGCATGGCTTCATCATAAGGGACGAAATAAGCATCATCTGGAGTACTGGATGGATTATGATGTGCACGGTGACCAGCATATCGCAGGAATGCGCATGCCGGAAAAATATGTGGCGGAAATGGTGGCAGACCGTGTGGCTGCTTCCAAGATCTATAAAAAAGACAAATATACGGATTCCTCGGCGCTGGAATACTATATGTCCAAGCGCGATTTTCATGTACTTCATCCGGATACCAGAGAGCTGCTGGAAAAGCTGTTGTTCATGCTGGCAGATGCCGGGGAGGATGCGACGTTTCGCTATATCAGAAACGAAGTGCTGAAAAAATAAACAAAGCTGTTGCAGGAGTGGGAAAGGCACGACAAAGCTGTCCTTGACATAAAATGTATTAAGTTCGCTTTGATGGATCGGAGAGAAGCGATTGAAAGCATTTTTGCCGCCTCTGACGCAACAGGAGGAAAAGGAATACGTCACACGTATGAAGGGCGGAAGCCTGGAAGCCAGACACGTTTTGGTAGAGCGCAATATGCGTCTGGTGGCACATATTGTAAAAAAGTATCAGAATGTGGATGAGGAGACGGAGGAATTGATCTCCATCGGAACGATCGGTCTGATCAAGGCGGTGGCTACCTTTAATGATGAGCGTGGAAGCAGGCTGGCCACTTATGCAGCCCGCTGTATTGACAACGAGCTTTTGATGTATCTGCGTTCAAAGCGCAAGAGTGCAAAGGAGGTATCTCTCTACGAGCCTGTTGGAACGGATAAAGAGGGGAATCAGATCCGGCTTTTGGATATCTGCGAGTGTGAGGATCCTGATGTGGTGGAGGAACTGGATCTTCGCTGGCGGATCAAAACATTGCACGAACTGATTCCACAGCTGTTAAGCGGGCGTGAGCTTCAGATCATAGAGATGAGGTACGGACTCAATCAGACAGCTCCTCTGACACAGCGTGAGATCGCAAAAAAGGTAGGCATTTCCCGCTCCTACGTGAGCAGGATCGAAAAGCGCGCGTTGCAGCGTTTGCGTGAAGGCTTTGCCGGGAGAGAAGATGCCTTTGGACAGAGAATCGAAAAACCATAGATTTAAACTTTAAAAAAGATGAGATTCATGTTACAATGAACTCATCTTTTTTTCGTATATCATAGTTTCCCGTTGTAGCGCGCAGAGAGGAGACGATTTGTACAGTATCGTAACAACTGCCATTCTACATGGGATCGACAGCCTGCCTGTATCGGTCGAGGCGGACGTCAGTGACGGTCTGCCTGTGTTTGAGATGGTAGGTTTTCTTGCATCTGAGGTACGTGAGGCAAAGGAACGTGTGCGTACCGCGCTGCGCAATTGCGGACATCAGCTTCCGGCAAAGCGCATCACGATCAATCTATCACCGGCGAATATTAAAAAAAGTGGAAACGGATTTGATCTTCCCATCACAGTGGCGATCCTTGCAGCCCTTGGGATCGTACCGGAAGAGGTCCTAAAGGACACACTTGTGATCGGAGAGATCGGCTTAAACGGTTCCATCCTTGCGGTGGATGGGATTTTGCCGATCTTACTTCAGGCGAAAGAGCGCGGCATCAGGCAGTGCATCGTACCAAAGGATAATCGTAAGGAGGCGGCGCTTGTGGAAGGGCTGAGCGTCTTTTCGGCTGATCACATCAAAGAAGTCATGGAATATTGTCTTGGTGCATATAACTTAGAGGAGGACAACACCGTGCAGCTGACGGCAGATCACGTAGATGTGCCTGATTTTGCGGACGTAAACGGACAGAAAATGATGCGGCGGGCATGTGAGATCGCAGTCAGCGGCATGCACAACCTGTTAATGGTGGGACCGCCCGGGGCGGGCAAGACGATGATCGCCAAGCGGATCCCCGGCATCCTTCCGCCCATGGAACTGTCCGAACGGCTGGAGGTATCAAAGATATACAGTGTGTGCGGGATGATGCATGCCAGTCAGGGGCTGATGGAGAACAGGCCCTTTCGCGCACCGCACCACACCATCAGTCCCCAGGGGCTTTCCGGAGGCGGAGCGTTCCCGAAGCCGGGAGAGGTTTCTCTGGCCCATCGCGGCGTATTGTTTTTGGATGAGCTGCCGGAGTTTCAAAAAAGTACACTGGAAATACTGCGTCAGCCCATGGAGGATAAGACGATCACCATCTCACGTGTGAACGGAAGCTTTACATTCCCGGCAGATTTTCTACTGGTATGTGCCATGAATCCCTGCAAGTGCGGATTCTTTCCGGACCGGACAAGATGTCGTTGTGCAAATACATCGATCCGCCAGTATCTTTCCAGGATCAGCCAACCGCTTTTGGACCGGATCGACCTGTGTGCAGAGGCGGAGCCGGTCTCATACCGCGAACTGACCGGTAAAGGAGAAGGGGAGAGCTCTGCCAGCATCCGGGAAAGAGTGCTTTCTGCTCACCGGATCCAGCGAAAGAGATTCGAAAACGAAGCATGGTATTTTAACAGCCAGATCCCGGTTGCAAGGCTTACGGAGTACTGTGAGCTAGGTCGAAAAGAAACTGCATATATGGAGCACGTATACGAGAAGCTGCAGCTGTCTGCCCGTGCTTATCACAAGATCATCAAGCTGTCGCGTACGATCGCTGATCTGGAGGGCAGTGAACGGATCACCACCAGGCATCTGACGGAAGCAGTCTGCTACCGCAGTCTTGATAAGAAATACTGGGAGGTGTGACAGTGGAAGATATTACTTATGCATACTGGCTGGCAAATATCTCCGGCATCAGCCCAAGGGTCAGGCTGAACCTGTATGAGCAGTGTAAAAGTGCCCGGGAGATCTGGAATCTTTCCGGAGAGGAACTGAAAAAACAGTATGGAGTCACGGAAGAAGCCGCTGTTTGTATCAGCCGTTCAAAAGCAGGCTGGGATCCGGGCAGAGAGTGGGAGAGACTGCAGGAACGGGGGATCTCCTTTGTGTCCATGGAACAGGATACTTATCCGAAACGGCTCAGGAATCTGTATGATCCTCCCTTTGGGCTGTATTATATCGGTCGTTTGCCAAAAGAAGACGCAAAATCCGTGGGCATCGTCGGAGGGAGAGCCTGCAGCCGGTATGGGCAGGACATGGCAAAACGTTCGGGAAAATGCATGGCATTAAACGGCGTGTCAGTCATCAGTGGTATGGCACGGGGGATCGACGGTTATGGACATGAAGGGGCACTTGATGGAGGAGGATCTACCTATGCCGTGCTGGGCTGCGGGGTCAATGTGGTCTACCCGCCTGAGCATGCATCGCTTTATGAGCGGATCATCGCCCATGGCGGGGTGTTGTCTGAATATCCTCCGGACACCAGACCGCATCCGGGATATTTCCCCATGCGCAACCGGATCATAGCCGGCTTATCAGACCTTTTACTTATAATAGAAGCAAAGGAAAAGAGCGGGTCCCTCATCACTGCAGACTGTGCATTGGAGCAGGGAAAAGATATTTTTGCAGCGCCGGGACGCATGACGGATCCGCTCAGCGCTGGCTGCAACCGCCTGATCCGACAGGGTGCGGGGATCCTTTTATCACCCGAAGAACTGGTGGGAGAGCTTGGTCTTTTACAGGAAAAAAATAAATTGCTACTTGAAAAGTCAGAACGCTTGGTGTATAGTTGCCTTGATTTGCTTCCAAAATCAATGGAGAAGATCAGCGAGGAAACCGCACTTGACATTGCCACCCTGGCAGAGATCCTGTTTTCCCTGGAGGAAAAAGGGCTGGTGCGGGAAGCCTGGCAGAATCATTATATTTCTGTAAACTAGAGGAGACAAATAGGTAATGGCTAAATATCTGGTTATTGTGGAGTCGCCTGCGAAGGTAAAAACGATCAAAAAGTTTTTGGGAAAGAATTATGAGGTGGCAGCCTCTAACGGACATGTGAGAGACCTGCCCAAAAGTCAGCTTGGCTTTAATCCGGAAAACGACTTTGAACCGAAATATATTACGATACGCGGAAAGGGAGATATTCTTGCGAATTTGCGAAAGGAAGTAAAAAAAGCAGAAAAGATCTATCTCGCAACCGACCCGGACCGCGAGGGAGAAGCCATCTCATGGCATTTGTATCATGCCCTGAAGCTGGAGGACAAAAAGGTATACCGTATCACGTTCAACGAGATCACCCAGTCAGCGGTAAAAGCTTCGTTAAAGCATCCCAGGGAGATCGATATGAACCTCGTAAATGCACAGCAGGCACGACGTATGCTGGACCGTATGGTGGGATACCGGATCAGCCCTGTGCTGTGGAGTAAGGTGAAGCGGGGACTTTCCGCAGGACGCGTGCAGTCTGTGGCACTGCGTCTGATCAGTGACCGGGAAAATGAGATCAATGAATTTATTCCAAGCGAATACTGGACGATCGATGCCGCTCTGCAGGTAGATGGCGAAAAGAAGCCGCTTTATGCAAAGCTGGACGGAAAAGGCGGACAGAAGCTGGAACTGAAAAACAGAGAACAGGTGGAACAGATCAAACAGGAGCTGGAGAAGGCGGACTTTTCCGTCCATGAAGTAAAAAAGGGCGAGCGCATTAAAAAGGCGCCGTATCCCTTTACCACCAGTACACTTCAGCAGGAAGCCTCCAAACGCCTGAATTTCTCCACACAAAAAACCATGCGTCTGGCACAGCAGCTCTACGAGGGTGTGGATATCAAAGGCCAGGGAACCGTCGGTATCATCACCTACCTTCGTACGGATTCTGTTCGTGTGGCGGAGGAAGCCGATGCAGCTGCAAGAGCTTACATCTCGGAGAAGTACGGTGAGCAGTATGCGGCAGACGCACCCAAGGAGACAAATGTCAAAGGAAAGATCCAGGATGCCCATGAGGCGATCCGCCCCACTGATATCAGTCGTATGCCGGTCTACATCAAGGAATCCCTATCCAGAGACCAGTTTCGTCTGTATCAGCTGATCTGGAATCGCTTTGTGGCAAGCCGGATGAATCCTGCGCGCTATGAGACCACCTCCGTGAGGATCGCGGCAGGAGATTATCAGCTTCATGTTGCGGCATCCAAGCTTGCTTTTGAGGGATTTTTATCTGTTTATACTGCAGATGATGAAGAAAAAGAAGAAAACAATCTTTTGCTTGGTTCTATTGATGAACATACAGGGCTCTCCTTAAAGGAGATTGACGCAAAGCAGCATTTCACCCAGCCGCTTCCGCACTTTACGGAGGCTTCTCTGGTAAAAACCCTTGAGGAGCATGGCATTGGACGTCCCAGTACCTATGCGCCCACGATCACGACACTTTTAGCCCGCCGCTATGTGACAAAGGAGCAGAAAAACCTTTATATGACAGAGCTTGGCGAGGCAGTCAACTCCATCATGGTAGAGGCCTTCCAGACCATCGTTGATGAGCATTTCACCGCCAACATGGAATCTCTGCTTGACATGGTCGAGGAGGGCAAAGTCCAGTGGAAGACCATCATCAGCAATTTCTATCCGGATCTTGAGGAGGCGGTTGCCGAGGCGGAAAAGAAGCTGGAAAAGGTGGAGATCGCCGATGAAGTGACAGATGTGATCTGTGAGGAGTGTGGACGGAATATGGTCATCAAGTACGGTCCTCACGGTAAATTCCTTGCATGTCCCGGTTTCCCGGAATGCCGCAATACAAAGCCTTATCTGGAAAAGATCGGTGTGGCCTGCCCGATGTGCGGAAAGGACATTGTGCTCCGTAAGACGAAAAAGGGCAGACGGTATTACGGTTGTGAGAATAATCCGGACTGTGATTTTATGTCCTGGGCAAAGCCGGTTGCAAAGAAATGTCCTGACTGCGGCGGATACATGGTGGAAAAAGGCAGCAAACTGGTTTGCGCAGATGCCCGGTGCGGCTATGTAGAAGCAAAAACAAAAGAAAACTAAAAATATTTTATTTTATCGTTGAATTTTCAGAAAAATGGGTGTATGATTTTTTTACATCCATTTTTTTGCGCGTTTTGGCATAAAAATGTAAAGCAGATGAAAGGAAGACTACATATGAGCGTACAGCTTCTGGACAAAACAAGAAAGATCAACAAGCTGCTGCACAACAATAATTCTTCAAAGGTTGTGTTCAACGACATCTGTGAAGTGTTGACGGATATTTTGGACTCCAATATTCTGGTTATCAGCAAAAAGGGTAAGGTGCTTGGAGCCAGCCAGTCTGTTGATACGAGAGAGCTGAGCGAGCTGATCGTGGATGAGGTGGGAGGTTTTATCGACCCTATGCTTAATGAGCGTTTGCTTGGTATTTTGTCTACAAAGGAAAATGTGAATCTCGAAACACTCGGGTTTGTCACGGATATCAAGAATTATTCGGCGATCATTGCTCCCATTGATATTGCAGGAGAACGCCTCGGCACGCTGTTTGTGTACCGTATGGAGAAGAATTATGATATCGATGATATCATCCTTACGGAGTACGGGACGACTGTTGTAGGTCTGGAAATGCTCCGCTCTGTAAACGAGGAGAGTGCAGAGGAAAGCAGAAAGATCCAGATCGTAAAGTCAGCCATCTCTACATTGTCTTTCTCAGAGCTGGAAGCCATCATACATATATTTGATGAACTTGGCGGCAAGGAAGGGATCCTTGTGGCAAGCAAGATCGCAGACCGTGTCGGTATTACACGTTCCGTGATCGTCAATGCGCTCCGTAAATTTGAGAGCGCCGGGGTGATCGAGTCCCGTTCGTCGGGCATGCGCGGAACGTATATCAAGGTGCTCAATGACGTGGTTTTTGATGAACTGGACAAGATCCGGCAGGAACAGAAGAACAACTAGATATTGTGGTCCGGGTGAAGGGAATCGCGCGGAAGGTAAAAGGATTTACTGCATGGTAGATCCTTTTTTTATCGTATTTGAGGGCAATATCTTGTACTGTGGACGCTAAAATAGTACAAGATTATGTAAAAAGAGACAAAAAAGTCTTGTGTTTTTTTTGAAATAAATTATACTGAATATAGTATGTAGGGAAACTGCGCATATTTTGCGCGGAGAAAGGAGCAGAAACTATGATTCAGACAAATGCTTACAGCTATATCAATGTGCTGGATAAGGCGCTTGATGCAAGTAATCTGCGGGAGACAGTGATCACAAACAATCTTGCGAATGTGAACACACCGGGGTACAAACGTCGGGAAGTGGATTTTGAGAGTCTGCTCCGGGAGGAACTGGATAAGATCAAGTGGAATTCGCTGGATCAGAAGATCGGGGATGTGGATCTGGGACATCTGGACGCGGGCGTACATTTTGATATGCAGGCTTATGGGTACGATTATCGTCTGGACGGCAACAATGTGGATGTGGATGTGGAGAACGTGGAACTGGCTTCCGAGCAGCTGCGTTATCAGCTGCTGGCTGACAGCGTGACACAGGAATTCTCCAGATTATCGACAGCCATCGGCAAGTAGAACTGATCAGACAGGAGGAATGACGTATGGGATTATTTCAATCATTTGACATCAGTGCGTCCGGTATGACTGCAGAGCGTTTCCGGACAGACATCATCGCGCAGAACATAGCAAATGTAAATACAACCCGGACGGAGGATGGGACGCCCTATCGCCGGAAGGTAGTCACCTTTGGAGAAAAGCGTTCCACACCTTTCAGTGAATTCTTAGAAGGACAGTACAGACAGTTTAAGGGAACCGGCGTAAAGGTGACTTCCGTCAAAGAAGATACGACCAGTGACTATATTATGGAATATGATCCGTCACATCCGGATGCGGATGAGAACGGTTACGTGTCCTATCCGAATGTGAACATTGTAACGGAGATGACCAATCTGATCGATGCCAGCCGGGGGTATGAGGCAAATGCCACCGCCTTTGAGGCAAGTAAAGCCATTGCGCAGGCAGGTATACAGATCGGAAAGAGCTAAGGAGGCATGACGGATGGATATTTCAGCGATCCGCAATATACAGTCTGAAGCGATCTCCCAGGCGGCCAGCCAGACAAAGGTGCAGGGAGACAGTACCTTTGACTCGATCTTTTCAACAGCGCTCGGCATGCTCGATGAGACAAACCAGCTGCAGAATACGGCAGAATCCATGGAGATCCAGTTTGCGCTGGGGCTTGCGGATAATACGCATGACCTTCAGATCGCGCAGAAAAAAGCAAATACAGCGCTGGCGTACACCGTTGCGGTGCGCGACAAGGTGCTGGAAGCTTACAATAGTATCATGAATATGCAGATGTGATTCATAAGAGACAAGGTATTTTTCAAAAATATCGAAGCCATGCTTGCATGAGTGACGATATTTTTGGAAAATTCTTTGGCGACAGCCATCAGCGAGATGAAGCAAAGCGGAATCGAGCTGGGCTCTTATGAATCATTTGGGAGGGAGATAATTCATGCAGGAACGGTTGAGACAGCTCTTGGAGCGAATCATAGACTGGTGGAAAAAATTTAACAGAAAGCAGCAGATCCTTCTGGTCAGCGTTGTGGCAGTGGTGGCGATCGCGATCGGTCTGACTGCATTTGTTATGACGCGTCCGAAGATGATTGAGCTGACCACCTGCCAGGATACGAAACAGGCCGCAGAGGTGAAGCAGCTGTTGACAGATAACAATATCGTATTCGAAGTCAGCAGTGACGGGCTGGTGTTTACGATCAATGCAAAGGATGAGGCGAATGCGCGGATCCTGCTTGGCTCCAACAGTCTGCCGGTCAGTGGTTTTACGATCGATGACGCGTTAAACGGCAGCTTTACGACTACGGAGGCTGATAAGGACAGACGGTATCAGGTTTATCTGGAACAGGAATTGAAAAAGTCCATCGAAATGCTCGAGAATGTAAAAGAGGTCA
Source organism: bacterium (assembly GCA_028727105.1). Lineage (GTDB taxonomy): Bacteria > Bacillota > Clostridia > Lachnospirales > Lachnospiraceae > W0P33-017. The sequence goes on along the minus strand of JAQYOU010000149.1, from coordinate 3,860 downwards.
AATTCCGCATGAACATTCCTACGGATGATGGTACATTGATCGCGCAGAAAGAGCCTACCTATGTTGCCGCCATTCTGGATCTGGATGGAGAAATGGATGAGGAACAGGCGGCAGGTCTTGCCAGATTCATTGCCGTTGCAGTGGGTAATGAGAACACCGATGAGATCTCCATTATCGACACGCAGAACAATACGTTGTTTGCAGGCGGAGACGAGACCACAGCCATCGGTGCAGCAAGCTCCCAGCTGACGCTTCGCCAGAAATACGAACAGTCCATCAAAAAAAGTGTTAAGGATGTCATGATCGGCACCGAATTGTACAACAATGTCGAGGTCGGCATGAACCTGGACATGGATTTTTCCAATGTGGAATCGACCAATCATGAGTTTTATGCACCGGAGGGACAGTCTCAGGGCTATCTTGATTCGGAGCAGTCCTATGAATCCAACGCAGTCGGCGGACTGGCTGCGACACCGGGAACAGATTCCAATGATGACAATTCTTATGTGATGGAAAACGGGGATTATACCGAGTCTTCCGTTAACGAGGTCAAGAAGGATTACCTGCTGAGCGAGCGTCTGACAAAGACCAGCGGTGGGGCAGGTAAGATCAATTATGATACATCCTCCGTGTCCGTGGTAGCCACTACTTATGTGACCTACAATGAAGATACGATGAAAAAGACCGGTCAGCTGGATGGCACGACCTTTGAGGAATTTAAAGCAAACAATTCTGCCCGCGTGAAGACAGAGGTGGATCAGGATTTTTATCAGCTCATTGCAAATGCAACGGGATTCCCGGAGGGAAATATTTCCATTGTGGCATATGAAGTGCCCGTGTTCCAGTATTCTACCGGCAGTGGACGGACAGTGGCAGACTACTTCCAGATCCTTCTTGCAGTACTTATTTTTGCTCTGCTTGGCTATGTGGTGTTCCGCAGTACAAGAAAAGACCAGCTCCAGGAGCTGGAGCCGGAGCTTTCGGTAGAGTCTTTGCTGGCTTCTACCAGGGAGACGGAAAGCGATATGGAGGATATTGCTTATTCGGAGAAGTCTGAGGCAAGACTTCTGATCGAGAAGTTTGTCGATGAAAAGCCGGAGGCGGTGGCATCGCTGCTTCGAAACTGGCTGAACGAGGACTGGGATTAAACGTTAGATATACATTCTTAGGAGATTGGATTTCATGGCAAATGAAGAATATTCCGGCATCCAGAAGGCGGCAATCCTTCTGATCGCCCTCGGGCCGGAAAAATCAGCAAATATATTCAAGCATCTCAAAGAGGATGAAATAGAGGAACTGACCCTTGAGATCGCTAACACAAGAAGTGTGTCTCCTCAGACAAAGGAAATGGTACTGGAGGAGTTCTATCAGGTCTGCCTGGCACAGCAGTATATCGCCGAGGGTGGTATCGGATATGCGAAGGAGCTTTTGGATAAGGCGCTTGGTGAGGAGCAGGCACAGATCGTCATTACGAAGCTGACGGCATCCCTGCAGGTGCGTCCCTTCGAGTTTGTTCGTAAAACAGATCCTTCCCAGGTGCTTAATTTCATTCAGGAGGAGCATCCTCAGACCATCGCAATGATCCTTTCCTACCTGTCAAGCAATCAGGCTGCTTTGATCCTGGGCGCGCTTCCACCGGAAAAACAAGCCGATGTGGCAAAGCGTATCGCACTGATGGATCGTACATCTCCGGATGTGATCAAGGAGGTAGAAAGTGTGCTGGAGCGTAAGCTGGCATCCCTGGCAAATCAGGACTACACGATTGTTGGCGGTGTGGATGCGATCGTCAATATCTTAAATACGGTAGACCGGGGAACAGAAAAACATATCATGGAAGCTTTGGAGATCGAGGAACCGGAGCTGGCGGACGAGATCCGAAAGAAGATGTTTGTATTCGAGGATATTTTGCTGCTTGATGACCGTGCGATCCAGCGTGTGCTTCGCGATGTTGACAATAATGACCTGGAGATCGCATTAAAGGGTTCCAATGAAGAAGTAAAGAGTGTTGTATTAAAGAATCTGTCTAAGCGCCTGGCGGCCATGATCGAGGAGGATATCGAGTTCATGGGTCCGGTTCGTATGAAGGACGTAGAGGAAGCACAGCAGAAGATCGTTGCGATCATCCGCAAGCTGGAGGATTCTGCTGAGATCGTCATTTCAAGAGGCGGAGGTGACGAGGTCATTGTCTAATGTTTACCGCAATAATTATGTGATCCGGGGAGAACAGGTCACGCGTGTGATCAACACGAATGACATGATCGCCGAAAGAATGCAGGCGATCGTAAATGAACAGAAGCAGGCACAGCGTGCTGAGCTTTTGCGCAGACGTGAGGAAGCGATCGCTTCCGGTGAAGCGGACGGCGAACCGGAATTTACGGAAGGGCTGTTTGCACAGGAACTGGAGCTGGAAGCAGAGCCGGAGCCGCAGATCGATTATGTGGAGCAGGCGAAAGAACAGGCGCAGCAGATCCTTGAGGAAGCAAATGCAAAGGCTGTCATGATCCACAATAAGGCCATGAAGGAAGCAGATACCTTACGTGAAATGGGAAGACAGGAGGGCTATCAGAAGGGCTTTGAAAGCGCGGTCCGTGAAGCAGATGAAAAGCTTCAGGCCGGCGAGGAGGCGCTTGCATTTCGCGAGCAGGAACTGAAGGAGCAGTATGATCGGGCAATGGCGGAGCTTGAACCGCAGCTTCTCGATACGATACTGACTGTCTTTGAAGAAGTATTTCGCGTGCAGTTTTCCGGGAAACGGGAAATGCTGCTTTCCCTTGTTAAGCACGGAATGCGTGGGATCCGAGAGACGAAACAGTATAAGATACGTGTCAGTGAGGCCGAGGTTTCATTTCTGCGGGCGCATAAGGAGGAATTGCAGGAAAAGGTTGGCGGGGATGTACAGATCGATATCGTTATGGATCCGGATCTGTCAGAAAGCCAGTGTGTGATCGATGCGGACAGCGGTGTGTATGACTGCAGTCTGGATGTGGCGTTGGAGAATCTGACACGGGATCTGAGAAGTCTGTGCAGAATGGCTGACAGGTAAAGGGGTAGGAAAACGGATGGACGTACGCTACGATGTGAGTAAATATTTGCAGGTCACAGACCGTTTTTTTTATAATTGTTATGGAAAAGTGGCAAAGGTTGTAGGCTTGACGGTAGAATCCATTGGACCGGAGGCAAAGCTTGGCGATCTTTGCCGTATTGTTGTGGAGAAAGAGGCCGGAATTTATGTCATGGCAGAGGTTGTCGGTTTTCATGAGAATCGTCTGCTTCTGATGCCTTATGAAAGTATGGATGGGATTGGAGTTGGATGCGTTGTAGAGAATACGTGGCATCCATTATCTGTTTCTGTAGGCAGTGAACTTCTAGGCCATACGTTGGACGGACTTGGGCGGCCCACGGATATGGACGGGGAACTGATCCTGCCGGTACAGTACCCTGCGGACTGCCTTCCGCCGGATCCGATGAAGCGAAAGATCATTGATCAGGTTCTTCCGCTTGGTGTAAAGGCAGTAGATGGTCTGCTCACGGTTGGAAAAGGACAGCGTATCGGAATTTTTGCCGGATCCGGTGTGGGTAAAAGTACGTTGATGGGTATGTTTGCAAGAAACACGAAGGCAGATATCAATGTGATCGCGCTGATCGGAGAGCGAGGCAGAGAGGTGCGGGAATTTATTGAGCGTGATCTGGGACCGGAGGGAATGGCTCGTTCTGTGGTGGTGGTCGCCACTTCTGATAAACCGGCGCTGATCCGAAAAAAAGCCGCTATGACAGCAACTGCCATCGCGGAATATTTCAGGGATCAGGGACGTGATGTACTCCTTATGATGGATTCCCTGACCCGTTTTTCTATGGCACAG
>JAQYOU010000148.1 GCA_028727105.1 bacterium | reverse complement strand
TGAATGATTACAGCGGCTTTGACGGAATGACCATCGGCGTTCTGAGCGGCAACAGCCGCAATTGCGACTTGGCTGCATTGGCGCAGGAGAAGGGTTTTTCCTATCAGACAGTGGAGTATGCGGATGAATCGGAGTTGACTGCGGCTCTCCGGAACGGGGAGGTTGACGGAATTGTTGCCAGCAGCCTGCGAAAGCATACGGACGAAAAAATCGTTGCACGGTTTGCCCTTGAAGAATTCTATTGTATCGTCCGAAAAGAGGATACCCATCTCCTGAATGAGATCAACAGGGGTATCGAGCAGATGGATCAAAACGAGGGAGACTGGAGAAACAAACTCTTTTATAAATACACTACCAACAACTTAGGCAGTGAACTCACCTTTACTCCGGAAGAGCAGGCATATATCCGCGCTGTCCAATCCGGTGAAAAAAGCATTACTGCCTGTGCCCAGCCGGACAGAGACCCTTACTCCTATGTGAAAAATGGGGAACTGGTGGGAATCATCCCGGATTACTTTGCCCATTTGATGAAGATGGCAGGGCTTCCCTATACCGTTATGGTTGCGGAAAACCGTGTGCAATACTACGACTGGGTGAAAAACAACGAAGTTGATGTCTACATGGACATCAACCCGGAGAGAAGCACGCTGTTAAACGAAGACAGCGGTGTTTTCACAGACCCTTATATTCAGCTGACCATGTCCCGCGTGACAAAAAAAGACTTCTCCGGAGAAATCCAAACGGTTGCCGTTGCCTATAATCAGATGTATGACGGCATGGATGCCGATATCGCAAAAAATGTTCAGGTCATCGCCTTTGATTCTCGAATCGAGGCATTGCAGGCGGTCAAGGATGGAACCGTAGATGCCTGCTATGTTTATACCTATATGGCAGAAAAGTTCGTCAATCAGGACCCTGACGGAGAGCTGATCTTTCACATCGTCAATACGCCTGCCTCCGACCTGTCTGTTGCGATCAGCCCAACAACAGATCATGAACTCCTCAGCATTTTGAATAAATGCCTGAAAGCAGATCAGTCCCTTGTGATGGACGAGCTTGTGGAAAAGTACACCCGCTATGTGCAGCCGGATGTTACTTTGGCGAAGTTTGTCAGGAATAACCCCTGGTTTTTGGTTGCACTGATCGCTGTCATTTTGGGTGTTGGAACGGTGATCGTTGTGATACTCGGAAGCAACCGAAGAATGCGAAAGGTTGCGCAGGAACGCGCCGCCCTTGCAGCCAGTCTCAAGGAGAAGAACGCTCTGCTGGAAGACTCCGTACAGCAGGCCCAGAGTGCGAATATCGCAAAAACCACATTCCTGAACCATATGTCTCACGATATCCGAACGCCTATGAATGCCATCATTGGGTTTACCAATATCGCATTAAGACATCCTGCGGAACCGGAGGTGCGCAGCTGCCTTGAAAAAATCGGAGAGAGCTCCGAACATCTGCTGATGCTCATAAACGATGTGTTGGACATTAGCCGTATTGAGAGCGGTAAAACAAAATATACACCTGTTCCTGTGGACATTACCAAAGTGATCGATGCGGTTTTGGATATTACCAATGGCTTCCTCATTGATCGCAGTCTGTCCTTTACTGTCCACAGAGCAAAACTGGATACCCCCTATGTTCTGGCGGATGCTGTGCGAATCCGGGAGGTACTGGTGAATATCCTCAGCAACGCTGTGAAGTTTACCCCGGATGGAGGCAGTATCCGTTTTGAAACGGATTACCGCCCCGGTGCGGATGACCGTCATATTGTTGTCCGGTATCGCATCGCAGATACTGGCGTTGGAATGAGTGAGGAATTTCTGGAAAAGGTTTTTGATGACTTTGCACAGGAGGAAACTGGAGCCAGAACCCAGTACAAGGGCACTGGGCTGGGCATGGCTATTACGAAGCAGTATGTGGAGCTGATGGGCGGCACCATCACGGTTGAGAGCAAAAAAGGAAGCGGCTCTGCCTTTACAGTGGAGCTTCTTATGGAACTGACCGACATGGAAAATTTTGTCAAGCAGGAGATACCGCAAAGGAAGGATAGCCTGTGTGATATCAGGGTGCTTTTGGCGGAGGATAACGATCTCAATGCGGAAATCGCAGAAATACAATTGGAAGAGCTGGGAATGACAGTAACTCGGGCGGCAGACGGAAAACAGGCTGTGGGCCTTTTTGTGGATAGCCCGGCAGGTACTTTCGATGTGATCCTCATGGATATCATGATGCCGCAGATGAACGGCTATGAGGCCACTAAG
>JAQYOU010000147.1 GCA_028727105.1 bacterium | reverse complement strand
GCCTCTACCAGAGTTTCATAGCCTGCCTGCATCAGAGCGCATACACCGCCGCACAGAACGGCCTGTTCACCAAAGAGATCGGTCTCCGTTTCGGTACGGAAGTTGGTTTCCAGAACGCCTGCTCTTGCTCCACCGATTGCCAGAGCATAAGCCAGTGCTTTATCAAGAGCCTTACCGGTAGCATCCTGATGAACTGCCACTAAGCAGGGAACACCCTTACCTGCCTGGTATTCGCTTCTTACGGTATGTCCGGGTCCCTTGGGTGCGATCATGGTAACGTCTACATCCTTCGGGGGCTGAATGCATCCGAAGTGAATGTTAAATCCATGTGCGAACATCAGCATATTGCCAGCCTCAAGGTTGGGCTCGATGTCCTTCTTGTACATATCTGCCTGTAACTCATCGTTGATCAGGATCATGATGATGTCAGCCTTCTTTGCTGCCTCAGCTGCGGTATAAACCTCGAAGCCCTGCTTCTCAGCCTTTGCCCATGACTTGCTTCCCTCATACAGACCGATGATCACGTTGCAGCCTGACTCCTTTGCGTTTAACGCATGTGCATGTCCCTGGCTGCCGTAACCGATCACTGCGATGGTCTTTCCATCCAGTAAAGAAAGATTACAGTCTTCCTGATAAAAAATTCTTGCCTGTGATTCCATTGTTAGTTGCCTCCTAAAATAATTTTAATCTAAATATGTAACATCCGCGGACCCGCGGGTAAGTCCTGTAATGCCTGTTCTTGCCAGTTCTAAGATCTCATAGCCCTGAAGCAGGTTTAAAAAGGCCTCCAGTTTCTCCTGATGCCCGGTCAGCTCGATCACCATGGAATCATTTGTGACATCCACAATTCTTCCACGGAAAATCTCTGTCGCATTCATCACTGCCTGACGCTCCGTATCCTTTGCCCGGATCTTTACCAGAATCAGTTCTCTTGTCACCGAAGCATTCGGCTCTAAGATCTTGATATCCAGCACGTCCTCCAGTTTTTCCAGCTGCTTTTTGATCTGCTCCAGTACCTGTTCATCTCCCGTGCTCACGATCGTGATACGTGTAAAGCGGGGATCCGCGGTCACACCAGCCGAAAAGCTGTCAATGTTGTAACCTCTGCGGCTGAACAAACCCGAAATATGGCTGGTCACACCGGCGGTATTTTCTACGAGCAATGATAAAATCTGCTTTCTCATGTTACTTCTTCCTCTTGATCCTACATTGAAATCTTTTTTATTCTAGCACATCTGAAGTGTTTGTCAAGCAAAACTATGCCCATTTAACACTTTAGTGTGTAAAATTATGCACCTGTTGCATACGCCTCGTCCTTGGTATAAACGGAAAAGCCTTTTTCCTCGAGGGTTTTTACTGCAAGCTCAGCGTCTTTGGTCTTCATAACAGCGGAAGCATCGTCACCATTGGCAAATGCATACATATACTCTACATTTACCTTTGCATCCTCCAATGCTTTCATTGCCTTATATAAGGAACCGACTGCATGGGGCACGCGGATGCAGATCACGTCTGTCAGCATGGCTGAAATATAATTCTCCTTCAATACACGCTGTGCCTTTTCCGGATCTGATACGATCATGCGGAGCAGCCCGTATTCGCTGGTGTCAGCCAGGCTGATCGCCACGAGATTGATATCATTGGTTGCGAGGATCTCTAAAACATCCTTGATACGTCCTTCTCTGTTCTCTAAAAAAACGGATAACTGTTTTACCATAATGCCCCTCCTTTTAATTCAATCCACGGTTGTCAATGACGCGTTTTGCTTTTCCTTCGCTTCGCTGGATCGTCATCGGCTCAACCAGCTTTACGACAACGGAGATTCCAAGCGCCTGCTTTAATCTTGCGCCTACCTCTTTCTTCAGTGCATCAAGCTTTCCGATCTCATCGGAGAATACACCCTCGTTGACCTCTACCATAACGGTAAGCACGTCTGCGTTGTTCTCGCGATCCACAACCATCAGATAGTGGTTTGAAATATCGCCACCCATAGATAAAAGAACGGTCTCAACCTGTGTCGGGAATACGTTCACTCCACGGATCACCTTCATATCGTCGGTACGTCCCTTGAACTTGCTGATACGGGGCGAAGTTCTGCCGCATGCGCAGGGCTCATGGGTCATGCTTGTCAGATCCTTTGTACGATAGCGAAGCAGCGGCATTCCCTCTTTTTCAAGTGTGGTGAATACCAGCTCCCCCAGCTCGCCGTCTGCAACTGCTTCATGAGTCACAGGGTCAAGCACTTCCGGATAGAAGAAATCATGATGGATATGCAAGCCGCTATGATGCTGGCAATCCTGTGCCACTCCGGGACCTGTGATCTCACACAGACCATAAATGTCATAGCAGTCCATACCAAGCATATCCTCGATCTTTTTACGCATCTCCTCGGTCCAGGGCTCTGCGCCGTGGATGCCGACTTTTAATTTCATAGCATCCTGTTTTCCGGCTGCCACGATGGACTCTGCCAGATTTAACGCATAAGACGGTGTACACATCAGTGCGGTTGCCTGAAGGTCTTCCATTACCATGAGCTGTCTTTGGGTATTTCCGGCTGACATCGGGATCGCCAATGCGCCCAGTCTCTGTGCGCCGAAATCTGCACCGAGACCGCCGGTAAATAATCCGTAGCCATAGCAGACATGTACGATATCCTCCTTCGTCAGGCCTGCCATCGTCATACAGCGGCCGACACATTCTCCCCAAACGTCCACATCGTGCTGAGTGTAGCCGACGATGGTCAGCTTTCCGGTCGTTCCGGAGGTTCCCTGCACGCGCACGATCTCTGATTTCGGTGCTGCCCAGAGTCCGTTCGGATAGTTCTCACGCAGGTCGTCCTTTGTGGTAAAAGGCAGCTTTACGATATCCTCAATCCCCTTGATATCTCCCGGCTCCACGCCGAGATCCTTCATTTTCTTTGTGTAAAACGGTACGTTCTCATAGCAGCGTTTTACGACTTTCTTTAGTTTTTCCCCCTGGAGCACAGCCATTTCGTCTGCGCTCATGCACTCAAATTCAGGACTTAAAATGAGTTCTTTATGTGCCATTTTTTTCTTCTCCTTTTTGTATTTTTCTTCCCGTCAGGTGACACCTTTTATAAATGTTTGCTCTCACTCCCTTGCACCAACCATTCCGATGAGCCTTTGAAAAGCCAAATCATGTTCAGCAAAGGCTTCCATAATTTGAAGTCTCATCTCCATGGTGCAAGAAAGTCGTTCGAGTCAAATCATTTATTCAAGGTGTCATTCTTCCCACCGTGTAAAATATATGTATACAAAAAACACATACAACATCCACTCTACAGCGGGGCAAGCGACAGGATGCTCTGGCAAGCCGTTTATGCGGCGGGTTCACGCGGATATAACCGAAAGCAATCAACCATACGGCAGCAGAGAAAAGCTGCTTTTGCTTTTACTCTGTGCCGCCCCGCGTGATTCACCCGGTAAGCATAAGCGGATGGCAGAGCGCCTGCGCGACCAGCCCGCGTCCTCGTAGCCGTAAATGAAAAGATGATTATGCTCCGTAGCCTGCATCGAAGGCCGCTTTGTTGACCTCGATGGTCTTGGGCGGTACGGTGTGCTCGATGACGCTGTACCACTGCTCCTTTGTGAAGTCCATGTGGCGGGCTGCCATTCCGAGAACGACCAGATTGGACACCTTGGAGTTGCCCAGTTTTTTTGCTTCCTCGGTGGCATCGATGGAATAAACCGTCACTTCTTTTTCCAAGTCTTCTAAGATGTTCTCCGGATATTCTGCGGCTCCGATGATGACGGGCATCGGGTCGATGCGCCAGTCATTGGCGATGAGCACGCCGTCCTTCTTTAAGAAATGACGGTAGCGCAGTGCCTCCAGTCGCTCAAAGGCGATGATGACATCCGCCTGTCCTTCCTCGACGATAGGTTCTGCCACCTCTTTTCCGTAACGCACATAGGTAACAACGCTTCCGCCGCGCTGTGACATACCGTGCACCTCGGAAATCTTTACATCATATCCGTTCTCAACGGCAAGTCCGCCTAAAATACGGCTGGTGAGCAGGGTACCCTGTCCGCCCACGCCGACGATCATAATACTCTTTGTCTCACTCATCCTACTCACCTACTTTCTCGATCGCGCTGAATTTGCAGAGCTGCTCACACAGTCCGCAGCCGGTACACATCGTATCGTCGATGCGTACGGTTCCGTCTGCCTGTTTGCTGATAGCAGGACATCCGGGTTTTAAGCACATACCGCATTTTTTACACTTGTCGGAAAGTGATACATAGACCGGTTTTTTGCGCTTGTCTAACAGTACACAAGGTGTCTTTGTGATGATCACGTGGATCTCGTCGCTGGCATTTGCCTCTTTGATCGCTTTCTCCAGTGTAACCAGGTCAAAGGCATTGATCTCCTGTACGTGCTGTACGCCAAGTGCACGGCACAGATCCGGGATATTAACTGCGTTTGTAGGCTCCTTCTGTAAGGTCAGGCCTGTTGCAGCGTGATCCTGATGTCCGGTCATGCCAGTGGTGGAATTGTCAAGGATGATGACGGTTCCGCTGGCCTTGTTGTAAACCATATTCATGAGGGAATTCACACCCGTATGTAAAAATGTGGAATCACCGATCACTGCAACCCAGTCTCTGATAAATTCTTTTCCTGCAGCCTTCTCAATACCGTGCATGCTGCTGATACTTGCGCCCATACAGATGGTAGAATCAACCACGCCAAGGGGTGCGACTGCGCCAAGTGTGTAGCATCCGATATCGCCTGCGGCATGAATTCCCAGCTTTTTGAGTACATAGTACACACTTCTGTGAGGACATCCGGGACAGAGGATCGGCGGACGATTCGGCACCTGTGCGGGCGCTTTTGTCTCAACCTTCTCGCCTAAAACAGCCTCGCGGAGCATATTTGCGCTGTACTCGCCCAGCAGTGTAAAGATCTCCTTGCCCTTGCAGTCAATGCCCATCGCACGCACCTGGGTCTCAATCACGGGATCCAATTCTTCTACTACATATAAGGTATCTACTTTTTCTGCAAAGTCGCGGATCATCTGCTCCGGAAGGGGATGAACCATTCCAAGCTTTAAGACAGATGCATCCGGTAATGCCTCACGCACATACTGGTAAGGGATACCACTGGTGATCACACCGATCTTTGTATCGCGCATCTCCACACGATTCACAGGAAGTGTGCAGGCGTCTTTTGCAAGCTCCGCCATCTTATCCTCGATGACTGCGTGACGTGCCTTTGCCATCGCAGGCATCATCACACGCTTAGGAATATTTTTCTCATAGGGGATCAGCGCATGCTCTGTGCGATCCTCCAGCTCTACCGTGCTCTGGGAATGCGCCAGTCTCGTGGTTGTCCGCAAAATGAAAGGACGGTCATATTTCTCACTGTAATCAAACGCGAGCTTCATGAACTCCTTCGCCTCACCGCTGTCGGAGGGCTCCAATACCGGAACGTGTGCTGCCCGGGCCACCATTCTCGTATCCTGCTCGTTCTGGGAGCTGTAAAGTCCCGGATCATCTGCTACTACGAGCACCAGACCTCCGGTGACACCCATATAGGATGCGGTGTAGAGCGGATCGGATGCCACGTTTAAGCCTACATGCTTCATACATGCCATGGCACGGGCACCTGCCATGCTGGCGCCGATGGCTACCTCTGTTGCTACTTTTTCATTGGGAGACCACTCTGCATATAATTCATCTTTGTACTGAACCAAAGCTTCGCTGATCTCTGTACTGGGAGTACCGGGATATGCAGCGGATACCTTAACGCCTGCCTCATAGGCGCCGCGGGCGATCGCTTCATTTCCGAGCATAATTACTTTTTTACCCATTATCTTTCTCCTTTATTGTATTCGTTTTACAAAAAAGCCCGCGAAACGCGGACTTTTTTGGCATTGACCGGACCATTACAGGAATTTCCAGCCCACTGTATTTTATTATATAAGAAAATCTCTCAATAGGGAAGTGTTTTTTGTTCTCGCCGTGCAATCCGGTTATCCGATAAGCACCTTTTTTCCCTCAAATGCAAAGCCGTATTTGTGAATACGCTCTGACGGTATGCCCTTTGCGATCAAAGCCGCCTCATACTGTTTTTCTTCGATCTGGGCGTGGGCAGCCTGCACGGTGTCCTCCAATGTCTTCTCCCGGCGCGCATTAAACACCTTGAACTCTAGAATATAGGCATTTTTATTCTTATCTCCTGGCTCGATCATCACGTCATAGCGTCCATACCCGCTCTCGCGGTTGGAGGTCACCGAATACTCACCGTTCAACTCCACCAGCAGTCCCAGCACAAACGCGTGATAGAAGGTCTCTGGCTTCTCCTTTTTGGGACGCTTTCCGGTATCGAAATAACTGAATGTATTCATAGCGACATCATTCATGTAATCATTCATGGCATCCGTGTCACACGCAAGCATTGCCTTTACAAATCCATTGTACTCCGACTTATTTGCCCGGAACCAGCCGCGCACCAGATCATAAAACATATCGCGCACTTCCGCGTTTGTGATATCCAATGTATACATCTGCGGTCTTCCGGATACTTTTGGTTCCTGACCCAGCACCTTCAGATAGCCCCCTGCAACCAGCAGACTCCACACCGCGTCCTCGTCAGCATCCAGCTGATCATACACGATCTGCTCGTCAATCGGGCAGGAAATACTTTCCCCGTCCAGCAGTTTTTCAAACATATTTTTAATGGTCACGCTTCCCTGCCGCAGCAGCTTGCTGACGAGCGCGTTGCTGCTGGTATTCGCCCAGTAAGTATTGAGCTTTCCGCTTCTCAGGAAATTAATGATAGACCATGGATTATAGATATCTTTATGCTGCCCAAAAATAAAACCGTCATACCAATATTTTACATCGTCCTTCTGATCCCCATAGCCGTACTCATCCAGTGCAGCAAACACTTCCTCTTCCGTAAAGCCAAAGGCTGTTGCATACTCGTCGGATGTGGTAGTCACAACCTTCAGGTTATTCAGATCCGAAAAGATGGATTCCTTGCTCACTCTCGTAATTCCGGTCATCACCGCCCGCTCCAGATACGGATTGGTCTTGAAGGTAGAGTTGAACAGGCTGCGGGTAAAAGAAACTATTTCATCCCAATACCCGTTTACGTATGCTTCCTGCATCGGCGTATCGTATTCATCCAAGAGGATGATCACTTTTTTGCCATAATAGCAGTACAGGAAATACGAGAGCTGATACAGGGCAGAGCTTACATCAGAATTACTGATCTCTACTGCTAACATCCGGTCAAAGTAAGCTTTGTCTGCATCCGTCAGTATTTCGCTGTCTTTGAGGTAAGAACATTTTATATAAAGATTCCTCAAAATAGCACAGAGCATCTCACGGGTATCCTTGTAATTTGTCTCCTTTACCCGGGCAAAGGAAAGGCTGATCACCGGGTACGTTCCCTGCAGTGCGCGGTACTTCTCATCCTCCCAGATGGACAGCCCCTCGAAGAGCTCCCCTCTGTCCGCGTGATCCACCGAAAAGAAATGTTCCAGCATACTCATATTCAGCGTTTTTCCAAACCGTCGCGGCCGGGCAATGAGGGTCACGCTGTCACCGGCTTCCCACCACTCCTTTATCAAGGATGTCTTATCGATATAAAAAAAGCTATTCTTTCTGATATCCTCAAAGCTTTGTATTCCGATCGCTACCTGCCTCGTCATAAATTCCTCCATCAAAAAACTGCTATACCAACGCTCTTTGCATCAGTATAGCAGTTTTTAGTTCAAAATAAAACCTCTATTTCGCGAAACGCACCGTGACAAAGGGCGCTCCTCGTGGCAATGGGCGATGGGAGGGACAAAAAGAACGTCCCTACGACACAACTACTTTGATGCGTTTGTAGACGCCGTTCTGGGCGTAAACATAGATGTAGCAGGTGCCTTTCTTTTTCGCTTTGATGCGGCCGTTTTTCGACACTGTGGCGATCTTTGTGTTTGTGGACTCAAATTTAATGTTCACATGCTGTTTGATGGGCTTGCTTTCTGCAATCAGTGAGGCCTTTATGATCAGTGACTTCCCTTTCTTCAGGGTCACTTTTGTCTTGTTTACCTTCACTGCCTTAGCATTGCCGTATTTGCCGCCGCTTGTGGTGACGTGGATCACCTTGGACTGCGCCAGCCATACCTTCTTTCCGTTCACCAGCTTATAGGCCTTGATGTAATACTTGTAGTAGGTGCCGGCTTTCAGCTTTTTATCCGTGTATGTGATCTTTGATCCGTTCTTGATGACCGCAAGTTTCTTCATCTTGTAGGTCTTGTCCTTTGTATTGCACGGTGCACCGTACAGTACATAGCCATCGGCACCGGTAACCTTCTTCCAGCTGACCTTTACGGCGTTCTTTGTTGCTTTTGCTTCTGCCAGCGGAAGCTTGTGGAAGGTGGTGGAAGGGGTTACATTAGTTTCGTTGTCAGCCTCTTCGCTCTTTTCTTCTTTTTCAACTTCCAAGTCAACAACAATGGTAAACGTTGCTGTTTTTCCATTCGCGGTTTTTGCTGTAATCGTTACCGTGCCGTTTCCAACAGCTGTTACTTTTCCATTTTCATCCACTGTTGCGATGCTTGGATCAGAAGATGACCATTTGATCTTTTTGTCTGTTGCGTTCGATGGGGTCACATCAACTGTCAACTGTAAGGTATCGCCTTTCTTGGTGAGACTGTTTTTATCAGATGAAATCGTGACTTTTGTCACCGGAATGCCCATGCTTCCTGATCCGCTGCTCTCTGCAGGAGAATAAACGGATACATCTTTGACATCCACATAGGTAACTGCATAAGTCGAAAACTTGCTCGTCTTAAAAGTAAGCTGATTGCCATTCTGCGTGGTAGGCAGCATTTCCGCTTTTCCGTCATGTACACGAATGACATGGTATGTTCTGGTAAATCCTGCTGTTTTCGTTGAAATGCCAGTCGGTATGTCCATTGTGATCGTGATCTCTTCTCCGGTATCCGTGATCTGAGTCGTGATATCGTCCTTACTAGTGACTTGACCTGAATCGTTCTTTTTCTCTGTCTTTACATTCTTGTACATGGACAGATCCAGATACGCCGCACCGGTTTTCACCTCGACGTCAGACGTTGTATTCGCCTTCTCCGTTGCAAGATCGGCGATCTGTGCCTCTACCTTGCTTGCATCCCCCGCAACGACTCCATCATTGATATTTTGCACTTCCAGATATACCGTTACATTTGTTGAAACATTTGTTGATTCATAGTCTGCTTTCTCTGCATCCGTCAACAGATCCTTTGCCAGATCTGCATCTAATTCTGAACCAAGCTTTGTTGCCGGTGCATTCTTTGCCACGCTGGTAGAGGTGTAGATGTTGCTTTTACTGCTATCTTTAGAATCCAGTTCCTTTAATTTGGCTAACGTAGTAGTTCTTTGCGCAGAATAAATGTCATCTCCATACGTTATACTTGCACGGTAGGTAACTACACCCACCGCATTCTGCGTTGGTTTTACTGTCTCCTCACGTGTCACATCGCATGAACCTGCATCCAGTATATGACTCGGATCATTCTCACATTCAAAATATACCGTAGCATTATATCCTGTCACAATTCCATCTTCTGTTTTTGCTGTCCAGACAAAATGTGCATGATCGGAATCTATTATATAGTTATGTTGCTTCTTATTTTCTAACAGTGTCTCCACCAGACCACAGGCAGAACACATACGGCTCTCCACACCATCCTCTTCACAGGTTGCAGGTGTAGTAACAACCCACTCTCCAAAACTGTGATCGCCATCGGCATTGATAGTGATCATATAGGTTGTTTTATTTCCTACCACATCTTCAGCCACGATGGTATGGTTTGTTTTTACACCTGTTGCTGCAATAGTGTAGCTTCCTACGGTTCCCTGTTCTGCGTCATCAATCTTCACCGATTTAAGTCCAATCGCATCAGTTACAGCGAAAGTGACACCCGCACAGTAGGTCTTGTTGTTTGCAATTCCCGTAATGATCGGTGCGGTTTTATCCAACACAATTCCATCAGTAGAAAGATAGGTTACATTTCCTGACTTGTCTGTGATCTTTGCATAGATCGCGTATTTGTTGTCCGGGTTGATGGCAAATGAGCCACCATTGGTGATCTTCGTCCACTTGCTGGCCGGTAGTGCGGCAAGGGCAGTCTGATCCATGCCTTCACTACCGGAAGTAAGGAAAGAAGCAAGGAAATAGGAAACCTCATCTACTCCGCTGCCCTCATCCTCTGCCGTGATCGTCACAGTCTGGCGTTCCTTATAGAAGATGCCAAAAGTAAGGGAATTTACAAACGACCTCCACTCATTTGCGGACACCTTGATGGTTCCGGTGGGCGGCTGGCTGTCTGTGATCTTATAATCTATTTTCACGGTTCCTGTATAATTACCTTGTCCCTCTACGGTTACCGTGTAGTTCCCCTCAGCCTTACCGGAGACATCTCCGGAAAGGATATAATCTGTTTGTGCAGACAGTATGATAGCTCCGTCCGTGACTGAAAGAACCGGTGTAATGTCACTTCCTGTGAATGGATAAGATGTATCTGCATCTACCATTGCCGGTGTGATCTTCTTTGGAAAGATCTCAAACTCAACTGGATAATCTCCTTCTAAATCACAATTCCGGGATGCCTCTGATGTAAGACTCACAACTGCACTGCCGGTTCCAACATTCACTCTTCCGCCGGTCACTTCCAGATCCGCTCCCGGCACAGTTTCTTCCAGTATTGCTTTTGGTGCCTGAGGGTTACCATTATACGTCAGACTTGTACTGCCCCACCTCTTAAATTTAAGTTTCTTTTTCGCAATGGTAAAAGACTGTGTTGCATCTGCCGGCAATTTGTAATTTGGATTGCTCAATTCGGTTGCCGTCGCGGTATACGCTGAATCGCTATGATCCGTTTGTCCACCTTCCACGATTACCGTACAGCTATCTCCATCATACAGACTGTCTGCCTTTACCGTTGCCACAGGTGTCTGTTCCTCTCCATTATAGGTAAGTTTTGTATCACTCCACACCAGTTTCACTTCCTTCGGATCAATCTTCACCGTTGCAGAGCCATAAGCCGGGTAGTAATCCGGTGCTGTGACACGATAATACACCTTGTATGTGCCAGCATCAATAAACGTGGGATTGTCTGTACTGTATCCGCCATCTTCCGCAGTACTATAAGAAATGACCGCACCTTCCGACGGAGACGTTACATTCACCGAAATACTATGAGCCGTTTGATCATAAGTATCGTTACATCCGTCAGCTGTTACATGCACCGTAGATTTCAAAGTTACCTGCGTCGGTTCAGACCACTGAGAGGCAGGTGCTGAACTTGTTGCAGCCAGACGTGTCCGGATCCGCACTTCCGTACCTTCCGTCAACCCGGTGATCACCTGATTGCCCTGTTCATTCGTACCGGTAATAATCGTCCAATTGGTACCATCTGTGGAATAAGCGTACTGTTGCCCCTCTCTCGGCGCAATGGTAACGGAAGTGGTTGTAAGTTCCACGATCTCTATGTTCGCATCAACGATTGGAGTAGAGGTCTCCCCTTCATCATCCACCAGATCAGACGGCTTATCAGGTGTTGCCGGGCGACCGGCCACTTCGATCTCTGCCGGAGTATCGTCACTGCCCTGTTTTGCAATCGTGAGTGTCTTGCCGGTAAGATCATAGGGATCTCCATTCTCATCCCTACCGGATAAAGGAATCTCACCGTTTTCATCTGAAGTAACAGTATGAGTGTTCCCGCCAGCTATGATATCATACTTTGTATTTGGTTCCAATCCGGTCAATGTTTCCTTCTCATAATCAACCTTTCCACTGACTGCACCGGTATGCGCCACGTCTCCTACACTGAACCGGAATTTGACTGTTCCACCACTGGGAATGTTCATCCATGACATGGTCATGCCGGAATCTATACCCTCAAGGAGTGTCACAACATTCTGTCCGCCGATCGTCTCTGTTGCTGTTCCACCGGTGGTGTTGTAGGCATAGGTTTTTCTGGCACTAAAACGACCAATCCAGAATGCGCTGGCAGTATCAATGGGCGCAATAACAAAAGCCGGATCCGTATCTGCTGCACCACTTACTGTGCTCGCACCGATCATGGCAACCTGCTGCAACACACCGTTCTTTACCATGGCATTCAACGCTGCCCAGTCAGAATAGTTACCACTTGTGTTAGAATTTCCCAACTGTGTATCACATCCAAAGGAGAATGCCTGCTGACCGTCAGCAAGGTCAGCCTCAAAAATGATGTTATAAGCATCACTTGCATCAAAGGCAACTCTTAGTGCATCCAAGGATGCAGCATTTGTATCACCAGCGTTCGGGACTAACGAAGTATTGCTAAATAAGTCCCACTTCATCCCATAACTGGTGCAGAGCATATAATCTGTTCCGCTCTTTGTATACAGACCAACCGCATCAAAGTATGTTCTATTAGCCATATAGGCCATCGAACCATTGCCTATGTACCAACTATCATATGGCTTCGTCCAGGCCCGTCCATCCAGTCCCGACTTGACTGCCATCACCGCCTCACTGGCAGTTCCATCTACCACGCAGCGATACCAAGTTCCGCTTGTCGGAGTAAATTTATATGTACTTTCAGTAGCACCGGCAATATCCGTAAATGTGCCATCTTTACTGTCAGACTTCTGCCACTGATAAGAAGCTGCAACACTCTCTGTCTCAATGACCAAAGTAATATTACTGCTATTCATATCCTTCCCGTAAGGATAACCGGAATTGCAAAATGTCACTGCACCGGTGTTATCATATGTTTCCACGCCTTCATTCATCACCGCAAACAATTCTTCCAGTCTGGTGATGTCAAGTTTTGCCTGATCCTCTTCGGACAATTCGAAATATGCATCTGAAACAGATACTGCCAGTTCATAGACCGCATCCTGATCATCTGCACTCATATTTCTGTATTCTTCCCCTGTCGGCAGCGCATTGATTTGCTCCTGCAAGGAGTTTACGTTTTCAGAAATCTTCACCAGAGTTTCCTGCGAAAGCTCTTCCGCGATTTCTTCCGTATTCTCGTTCGGATTCTCGTTCGGATTTACTTCCGGGATTTCTTCCGGATTCTCCTCCAAATTCTCGTCGTTCTCCGCCTCACTGCTCTCATTTAATGGGTCATCCGGTGTCGGCAACTCCTCTTCCTTTTCAGTGCAGTCGCTATCCATTGCCGGTTCTTCTGACTCATCCATGACTGTCCCGGTATCATTGCCTTCGGTTGCAAACGCATCAGACGGTGTCATAGATAGCGTCATTACGAGTACAAGAAACCATGCGAATAATCTGTTCCGTACTGCTATTTTTTTCTTCATCTGTGATTATCTCCCTTCGCTTTATTTTAAGAATTTTTTCCAAATCAACCTATAGAAAATCTATTTTCTTCATTAGTTTATCACCCCAACACGGACAAAAGTTGGACAAAGCTTCCTCTTTTTTCTCAAAAAAATGCCGCCCTGCCCGTATACGCGGACAAGGCGGTATGTCGGTATATTTCTTCGTATAATAACAATGAGCAATCATTATCCAATCAGCACCTTTTTTCCCTCAAATGCAAATCCATATTTGTAAATATTTTCTGCCGGAATCCCCCTCGCAGTCAATGCCGCCGCATACTGTTTTTCTTCGATCTGGGCATGGGCGGCCTGTAGGGTGTCCTCCAGGGTCTTCTCCCGGCGCACATTGAACACCTTGAACTCCAGAATATAGGCATTTTTTCCCTTCTCCCGCGGTTCCACCATCACATCGTACCGTCCATACCCGCTCTCCCGATTGGAGGTCACCACATAGTCTCTTTGCAGATCTACCATGAGACCAAGTACAAACGCATGATAAAAGATTTCGGGATTCTCTTTTTTCGGACGCTTTCCGGTATCGAAATAGCTAAACAGGTTGAGCACAACCTCATTCATATAGTCATTCATGGCATCGGTATCGCAAAGCAGCAATGCCTGAATAAAGCCGTTGTATTCCGACTTATTCGCCCGGAACCATCCACGCACCAGATCATAGAACATATCCCGCACTTCCGCGTTTGTGATATCCAGCGTATACATCTGCGGCCTTCCGGATACCTTCGGTTCCCGTCCCAGTACCTTCAAATAGCCTCCTGCAACTAAAAGACTCCAAACTGCATCCTCGTCATCATCCAGCTGGTTGTATACGATCTGCTCATCGATTGGGCAACAGATTGCTTCACCATCCAGCAATCGTTCAAACATGCTTTTGATTGACACGCTTCCTTCCCTCAGCAGCTTGCTGACAAGGGCATTGCTGCTGGTATTCGCCCAGTAGGTGGTGAGTTCGCCGCTTCTTAAGAAGTTAATGATTGACCACGGATTATAGATATCCTTCTGTTTTCCAAAGATAAAGCCATCATACCAGTATTTCACATCATCCTTCTGATCACCATATCCATACGTATCCAGCGCAGCAAATACTTCCTGCTCTGTAAAACCAAAGGATGTCGCATATTCGTCGGATGTCGTGGTCACAACTTTGAGATTGTTCAAATCCGAGAAAATGGATTCCTTACTCACTCTTGTAATTCCGGTCATCACGGCACGTTCCAGATACGGGTTGGTCTTGAATACAGAATTAAACAGGCTACGGGTAAAAGAGACCAACTCTTCCCAGTATCCATTCACATACGCCTCCTGCATCGGGGTATCATATTCATCCAGAAGGATGATCACTTTTTTGCCATAATAACGGCACAGGAAATCCGAGAGCTGATAGATTGCCAGCGGGGCATCCTCCTCACTCATTTCGGATCTCATACGATCAAAATAATCTTTTTCCGTATCCGAAAGATATTCGCTCTCCCTCAAAAAAGCATGTTTCTCGTACTGCTTCATCAGAAGCTGCCGTATACGATAACTGGTTGTCTGGTAGTTTATCTCTTTCACATTTGCAAAAGAAAGACTGATCACCGGATAGGTTCCCTGCAAAGCACGGTACTTTTCATCCTCCCAGATGGACAGTCCCTCGAAAAGCTCACCTCTGTCCGCATGATCCACTGAAAAAAAGTGTTCCAGCATGCTCATATTCAGCGTCTTGCCAAAGCGACGCGGTCTTGCAATGAGGGTAACATCGTCTCCGCTCTCCCACCACTCCCGGATAAAATTCGTTTTATCTACATAAAAGCAATTTTTTTCGATCAATTTATCAAATTGTTGTATTCCGATTGCAACCTTCCTCGTCATAAAAACCTCCATCAAAATACTACTATACCAACGCCTTTTGCATCAGTATAGCAGTTTTTGATTCAGAATAAAACCTCTATTTCACGATGAGCACCATGGCAAAGGACGCTCCCTGTGACAATGGGCAATGGTCGGGACAAAAGAAACGTCCCTACGGCAAAACGTATGCACTCTACTTCTCATATTTCTTGCAAAGCTTTTCCAGTTCTTTATAATCAAGTGCCGAATTCACATAACCTGCTGGGTAATTTTCTGCTTTTTGCTTATACATTACTTTCGCATCCCCTGCAAACTGATAATCAGATTCTTTAGGCGATGACATAGGAATATAGTGAACTACCCACCACTTGAGAAGTGGGGGCTTCTCGGATGCACTGCATCCTTTTAAGAAGTCTGATATTATTTGTACCTATTGCTAGGCTACCCTTATTCTTACAGGCGTGTCCACTTCGCCTCTACTGTATAGTCCGTTTAAGGACACAACATTACTTTTTCTTAAGATATTTAATGCCCCGTTTACATCCGCATTGATACAGGTTCCATCTGCACACCGGTACAGGCCTCTGTGTATGCGCTTCCCCTGAAATGCACAATCTCCTTTTTGATTACTGTCATACGATGGAAGGGCATCTTTATCCCAGAAGGATGCCTTCGAGGTATAACTTTCTTCCTGCTGGACGTATGTGATACCATTTCGTGCACAGAGATATTCCAGTTTCCTGCGGAGACTGCCATAGGGGATACTGACAAAGGTCTGATT
>JAQYOU010000146.1 GCA_028727105.1 bacterium | reverse complement strand
GGGAATACAGAAAGCCTGAAGTCCCTCACCGATGGCTGCAGCAGCATCAGCAGCGCGAAGCGCACCCTTCTTGATGGCGATCGCAGCACCTACGGTGTATGCCCAGCATGCGTTCTCGAAGCAGATGGGCTGAATTTTCTTTACCTGATCGTATACGTCAAGACCAGCGTCCTTGGTGATCTTCTCAGCCTCCTCGATAGAGCTGATACCATAGCTGTTTAACACAGCGTTGATCTGGTCAATTCTTCTTTCATATGATTCAAATAATGCCATTTTAATGTTCCTCCTTTTCTCTTTTCGATTACTCGCATCTGGGATCGATGATCTTTACTGCATCCTGAACGCGGCCATACTGACCCTTTGCCTTCTCCCATGCAGTGTTGGGATCATCACCCTTCTTGATGAAGTCTGTCATCTTTCCAAGAGAAACGAACTGATAACCGATCACTTCGTTGTCAGCATCTAAAGCGATACCGGTAACATAGCCCTCAGCCATCTCTAAGTAGCGAACACCCTTCTCCTTGGTAGCGTACATGGTACCAACCTGTGAGCGAAGTCCCTTTCCAAGGTCTTCAAGTCCTGCACCGATGGCAAGTCCGTCATCAGAGAATGCACTCTGTGTACGTCCGTAAACGATCTGTAAGAACAGCTCTCTCATAGCAGTGTTGATGGCGTCACATACAAGGTCTGTATTTAATGCCTCTAAGATAGTCTTGCCCTGTAAGATCTCTGCTGCCATAGCTGCTGAGTGAGTCATACCTGAACATCCGATGGTCTCAACAAGAGCTTCCTCGATGATACCGTTCTTAACGTTTAAAGACAGCTTGCAGGCACCCTGCTGGGGAGCACACCAGCCCACACCATGTGTAAAACCGGAAATGTCCTCGATCTTTTTAGAGTGTACCCACTGGCCCTCCTCAGGAATCGGAGCCGGCTCATGCTTTGCGCCCTTTGCTACGGGACACATGTTTTCAACTTCCTTTGTGTAAATCATTGTAAGTCTCCTTTCAATAATTAGTATTTGTTATATGCGTTCCGCTCTTTGTGTGAAAAAAATATCAAAGTCGGAACATACTGCTTGTATTCTCTCATATTTTGTCGAAATCGTCCATAGTATTTTTTATTTTTCTCAACAAAAATTTCATTGGGATCTTATTCTTCATCCCTGGTTTTTTCTCGAAGCTCCCGCTCCAGCCTGTTCGTGCGCTCCAGTTCACTGTGCAAAAGCTGCCGCTCGCCCTCAAGCATCGTCGTGAATACTTCCAGTTCCGACTTATCCCGAACATGCTTCTTAATCTGGAGATGATCGGCATCCACGGCATTTTGTGCACAGACATGGGCCATCACAAGCCCCAGCGGAGCATAGCGGGAAAGGATGCGATATTCGATCAGATCCTTTGTTGCCTGTGACAGTTCATCAAAATAGGGCTGATTGATGGGATCCTTATACACATTATGAAAATAAACAAGCTTGCTGACCTGAAGCTTCACTTCTCCCGCGTGATATTCCAGATACTCCGCTGTCAGCATGTCTTCCGTGATGTTCACAGACAAAGCCTCCTCCAGCATGCGATCTAAATGGGGGCGTCTGAGCTCCACATCACCGGAGCAGTAATCATTGATAAAACGGATATTTTCCTGTTTTCGCAGCCGGTTCTTCTTCCCCACCGGCTCTCCGTTTTTGCCCGTGGCAAAGCCCTTCATAAAAGTTCTCATAACGCGCCAGTCCACGCTCTCCTTTACATGTACCTCCGGATTGTTTTTGATCAGATCCATTGCGTTATCCTGCAGCTGTTTGTTTGCCATCAGGGACTCCATCATATGAATACTCACATGATCTGCCACCGGAGTGATCTCCTTTGCAACGAGATCCAGACGCTTGTCTTCGTGCTTCTGCTTAAAGGTCTTTCTGGCAGGCTTCTGGTTCTGCGTGGGGCTGCCTGATGCCGCTTTTTTTGCTCTCGCAAACGAAAAACGGGTGTGGGCTTTTTGAACCAGCTGCTCGTTTTCTTCCACCTGCTGCGTGATCAGTACAGGCACATGTTCTTCTGTCTGCATTTCCAGCGGCTGTCCCCCGGTCATTTCCATGTTCTTATGATCCGTCAGATGGCTTTGCAGCTGCTGTGTTTTCTCTATCGATTGTTCATTCATCCTCTGCTTCTGCAGGGTGGAATGATCCATGTTCTGATGTTCGATCATAGTGTTCCCTCTCCTTTTGGACTCATCTCGGCAGCCAGTGCCGATAGGTAAACGAAACCTTCCTTGCTCCCGGAGCCAGTCCCCGGATCAGCTTCAAGGACTGATCATTGACTGCCTGAACCGCAATACGCGTCTGCGGCGGATATAGCTCTGCCGCCCGGCCGATCACCGTCTTTAAAAGCGAATAGAGAACGGTCGGACCGGGATCCCCCACCCAGAGTCCGCACAAGGTCAGCACGCCGCAGCAGGAATCATCCACTGCTGCGTAGGCCTCCACCCGGCCGTCCTTTATGAAGGCGTGGCTCAGTTCCCGATCCAGCTGCTCGCTTAAAAGGGTGCGCTCCGGCAGCGGGCTTCCAAGTGCTATCGCTCGCTTTTGCGCGGCCCGGAGCATATCCTCTGACAGCCGCGAAAACGGCCGGATCTTTAAAGATTTTCCGGCAGGTCTGGAAGGCGCCTTCGCCCATGTCACTTCTTCCAGCGTAAAGGTATAGATATTTCGTCCTCTGTCATCCTCAGCCGCAAAGCCCATGGATGCCAAAAACGGTGTAAGCGTCTCCGTTTCCTGCCCTGCCTCCGTGAAGCTGATCTCCACGGACCAGATATCGTTTTCCTCCAGCAGTTCCTCCAGCTGACTGATCATCAGCCTCGCGCCGCCGCGACGTCTGTAATCCGGTGCCACATACAGAGAGATCAACTGAAAGCATCCGTTTTCCACATAGCCGGCCAAAGCGCCGCAGGCCACATCCTCCTGCGCGATCCCAATGGCCGTGACTGGCTCTCCCCGCTCGATCGCCGCTACAGCTTCCGGTAAGAGCAGGGAAGAAAAGTAGGGCATCTGCTCTTCACCGATACATCCCAGCTGCAAAGGAGCATCTGCTATCTGCTTTGTCTCTTGCATTGCCTTTCCTCCTAAATCCATTCCCGGTTAATTCGTCTTTTGAACAACCTGATCACGCGCTTTATAAATACTGTTCGCCGGAACCACGCCCCGCACGCTGGAAAGCGGATAGATATTCGTGTGTCTGCCGATCACCGTGCCCGGATTTAAGACACTGTTGCAGCCCACCTCTACGAAATCTCCCAGCATCGCACCGAATTTCTTGCGTCCGGTGGCAATCTCCTCCGTGCCGTCCTTCACAACGACAAGAGATTTGTCGGATTTTACGTTTGACGTGATGGAACCTGCTCCCATATGGGACTTGTAGCCCAAGATCGAATCACCAACATAGTTATAATGGGGCACCTGCACACTGTTAAAGATAATGTCGTTTTTGATCTCCGTGGAGTTTCCTACCACCGAGCCCTTTCCGATAATGGCCGAGCCGCGGATAAATGCGCAGTGGCGGATCTCCGCTTCCTCATCAATGATAAGAGGCCCGTTCAGACAGGCAATGGGTGCCACTGTGGCCGACTTTGCCACCCAGATGTCCGCTCCGCGCTGCTCA
Source organism: bacterium (assembly GCA_028727105.1). GTDB lineage: Bacteria > Bacillota > Clostridia > Lachnospirales > Lachnospiraceae > W0P33-017. The sequence goes on along the minus strand of JAQYOU010000146.1, from coordinate 585 downwards.
AACACTTCCTGATCCAACGTCGGGCCAAGTTCTTTGATATATGCTTTTATGCCGTCTAATGCCTCCCAGGGATAAGTAAACTGTGACAGGTACTCTCCTGCGATGGTCTGTGACAGGTCGTATAATTCTTTGATCTCACATTGTTTCATGATAGGTTTTACTCCTTTATTATTTTCAAATATTTAGATTATTGCGAAACAATTTACGTTCCGATTACGGTCATGCGAGCACATGTATGGCAGGCACACTCTCGCTACTTGTCGCTGGCAGTGGTACATAAGTGACCAAAATACGGTCACTAAGTACCAGCCGCTCCAAAGTACCTGCCTGATACATTGTGCCTCGCATTCCCTGTTTACGTTATGAGAGGGTTTCGCACAATTTCTTACATCTTCCTCCCTTTGGATTTCGAAGAAGCGTTCTTCTTTGCCGACTGTTTTTTATAATAGGGCGCGACTGCATCGAAATACTGCCTCAGCGCGTACTGGTTGTTTGTCTTCATGACCGCGTCCGTGCGGGAGCGGATGAAGTGTTCCAGCTTTACCATATATTCGTCCGGTGTGATGCTGCCCTCTGCCACGTAGG
>JAQYOU010000145.1 GCA_028727105.1 bacterium | reverse complement strand
GCTAACCGATTACCGATAGGAGATGCGCGGGAAGTTGAGCTGTATCCATATGGCTGTGCAAAGCTTCGTATGACGGAGCTGCCGTTCATTCAATGAGGAAAAAGTCAGATTTCATAAATGCGGTTTAACTTGCGGTATTCGGTTGGCGTCAGTCCTGTTTTTTCTTTGAAGATTCGGCAGAAATGATATGGATTGGTAAAACCACAGGCAAGTGCGACCGCATTTACTGTTATTGCACCTTCTGCAAGAAGCTGTTTTGCCCGACTGAGTCGGATATCTAACAGATACTGTCTGGGAGAAACGTGATACGTCTGCATAAAGAGGCGGCGAAGATACACTTCACTGATGCAGCAGACCTGTGCAAGTTTAGCGTTTGTGAGCGTAGGGTCAGCATAGTTCTGTTCCAGACAGCGTATTGCCGGAAGGATTATTTTGCTGTGGTGGTTCTGCTCAGACAGACCCTGGAGGATGTGGTAGAAGATACTCATCATTTCGCAGCGTTTTCCGTCAAAAACAGAAAGTGCTTTCAGCCGTTCATATTCTTTCAAAAATGTGTCCGGATTTTCGAGCGGAATGGATACGACTGTTTCACAGATTGTTTCCGTACAGGTGAAGTTGATGACCGGAAAGTTACCGGTTTTGTTGCCGTAAAGCGTGTAGGTCTGGCCCTGCGGCAGTAAAATAGCATGGAAGCGGTCGGATACCGTCTGAATTCCATTGAGCGAATAGGTGATCTGACCGTCTTCGCAAAACGACAGACCATAGGTTTTACGGTTTTCTATTCGCGCGTATCGCCCTTTGGGTGACGATACGGTAAAAATATCGGTAATGTCGGTAACGGCAATCTGACTGAACATATATGTCCCCTTCGAATAAAACGTGTTATTGTTTTTTTATTTTACTACTGAAAGCATACTACTCATCCAGCTGTTTTGCAAGAAAAATCAGTATCAGAAACATCAATGTGGTATCGTTTATCCTATTTTATTTTTTGCAGAATTGTTTATGATAAGAGCAGATGCGATATTTAGCAGAAATCAGAATGAGGAGAATTTTGATATGGATTTTACAGGGCAGACTGCAATTGCGACCGGAGCGGCATCCGGTATGGGGCTTTTGTTTTCTAAGAATTTTACCCAGCTTGGCGGTAATGTGGTGATGTGTGATGTAAACGAAGCAATGCTGCAGGAAAAGGTACAGCAGATCAATGAACAGAAAAAAGGAAGAGCCATTGCCTGTGTGTGCGATGTAAGAGATTACGCGCAGGTATGTGCAGCAAGAGATCTGGCGGTTGAAAGCTTTGGACGCATTGATGTCATGGTTAACTTTGCAGGAGGAACGGCGCGCCGTATGCGTGGCGTGGGCTGGGAAGCGGATTTTCCGGATGTTCCGATCGAAGTATTTGACTGGGGGCTGGATGTGAATCTGAAAGGACCATTTTATTTTGCACATGCAGTTTTGAAACAGATGCGGGAACAAAACAGCGGCCTGATCATCAATATCGGTTCTATTACCGGAGCGGAGGGAGACGGACAGGGAATGGATTATCCGACGGCAAAGGCTGGTCTGATGTATGGCTTGACCAAATCGATCGCACAGTATGGCGCGTCTCATCACATCCGTTGTGTCTGTATCTCACCGGGACCTGTCCTGACAAGAGCTGCAATGGCGAACATGAAAACATTGGCAGGAAGAGCAGCCGATCCACAGGAGATCATTGATCTGATCCTGTTTGTTGCCTCCGAAAAGGGACAGTTTATCAATGGCGAAAATATTATGATAGATGGCGGCAGAAATGCGGCGGGAAGGATCTGTTGATGGAAGTGATGAAAAAGAGCTTTTTACAACCGGAAAAGCCGCTTCTGACTGTCATGGTACAGGCGAAGACGCCGGAGCGTATCCGGGAGCTGATCGACCGATCGCTTCCGGAAGGAGCAGAGGCTTTCGGTATGCAGATGGAGCAGCTTGAAAGCAAATACCGAACGCCGGAAGTTTATCGCGATCTGTTTGCTTATGCAAAGGATAAGCCGGTGTATGTGACAAATTATCGGCATACGACAAATGAAGGGAAAAAGGATGATGTGTTAGCGCAGGAGCTGCTGGAGTTTGCCCGCTGCGGCGCCGATCTTTGTGATGTCATGGGCGATTATTTTGACAGACAGCCGGGGGAGATGACGTATGACAAAGAAGCTGTCCGCAAACAAGAGGAACTGATCGAAGCGATCCATAAGACAGGGGCGAAGGTTCTGATGTCTTCTCATATTTTCCGGTTTACGTCGGCAGAGGAAATCCTGAAGATCGCGCTTGCACATCAGAGCCGCGGCGCGGATATCTGTAAGATCGTTTCCGGTGCGGACACGATGGAGCAGCAGATCGAAAACTTACGCATCATTCATCTTCTTAAGGAAAAGCTGGATATTCCATTTCTGTTCCTTTCGTCAGGAGAGTGTCATCTACTCAGACGGATCGGCCCTATGATCGGCAGCTGCATGTATTTATGCGTACAGGAACATGATGAGCTGGCGACACCGGTTCAGCCGCTGTTAAAAAATGTAAAACAGATAAGAGATCATTTTGACTAAAAGTTACTGTTTTTGCGCACCTCTTTTGGCGTAAGTCCGATTTGGGATTTTAATACTCTTCTGAAATGCGATGCGGAGCTGAAACCGATAATAGCGCTGATTTCTTCAACGCTTTTATCGGTTGTCAAAAGCAGTTCCGTACCTTTTTGACATTTTACTTTCAGTTTGTAATCGTTCGGGGTACAGCCGGCTTTTTCTTTGAAGAGCATATATAAATACGGCTCGCTTATGCTGCATTCTTTTGCAATATCGTAGGCTGAGCAGTCGGTATTCGCGGATATGTATTTTTTTGCATGGTTTATAATTTCTTCCTTTTT
>JAQYOU010000144.1 GCA_028727105.1 bacterium | reverse complement strand
GGCGCCTGTGAGAAAATGATTCAGGAGTGCAAAAATCACATTCCCGTAGGCAATTGTAGATGGAATTATGCAAGCCATGAGTTGTTTGCAACCGCAGGTTGACAAATTTCATAGTGGATTTGGTGGTTGTCAACCGCCCTTTTGGGTTATAAAATAAAGTATAATCTGAAAGGTGGTTGACAATTATGCGTTTATCAGAAAAGATCATGGATCTGAGAAAAAAATCCGGCTGGTCGCAGGAGGAACTGGCAGATCGTCTTGGAATCTCCAGACAGTCGGTGTCAAAGTGGGAAACAGGGGAGAGTATACCGGATATCGACAAGATCATCCGCATGAGTGAGTTGTGGAATGTGAGCACGGACTATCTTCTGAAAGAGGAAGAAGTGCTGGAAGAGTCAGGCATACCGGAGTCTGCAGAAAAACAAAACAGTGAAACTTATCAGGAAGACTCACAGGATTTCGAGCAGCATACTTATGAGGAACAGAAGTCTTCAAAGCGCAGACGGAAGGTGTCCCGGGAGGAGGTTACAGATTTCCTGACCCTGAGCAGAGAGGCGGCACCGCGCATTGCGACCGGCGTACTCCTTTGTATCCTTAGCCCGGTCTGCCTGCTTGTGATGGGGGTATTGTCGGAAAAAAGCAGATTATTCGGTGATGTGGCACTGATACCTGAAAACGTGGCAGGAGCAGTCGGGCTTGTGGTTCTTCTTGTTCTGGTAGCGATCGCAGTTGCAGTGCTCATCACGACCGGAATGCGTTTATCAAAGTATGAGTACATGGAAAAAGAATGGCTGGAGCTCCCGGAGGATGTGATCAGGATGGTTGCTGACGAAAAAGAGAATTTTGCAGTGACGTTCCGCTACAGCATCACGATCGGTGTCGTACTGTGTATTGTCGGCGTGATCCCACTGGTGGCCTTGTCAATCTTTACGCAGGAGGACCTTTTTATGGTCATCGGTGTATGCGTGCTGCTTGTATTTGTTGCGGTTGGTGTATTCCTGATGATACATGCAGGAATGATCCATGCGTCTTATGACAAGCTGTTGCAGACCGGAGATTATACGCCGGGCAAGAAAAAGGCAGAGAAGCTCTCCGGCGCATACTGGAGCATTGTTGTTGCAATTTATCTTGGATACAGCTTTTTGACCGGAAACTGGGGGATCTCATGGGTCATCTTCCCGGTAGCGGGTGTGCTGTTCGGAGCGATCAGTGCTGTATTGGGTGCCATTTTCCGCTGAGCGGCAGACGATCGGAAATGGTGATTTGTACTTATAAAAACGCAAAGTGTATGTGTGCCCCGGCTTGTAAAAAGCCGGGGTTTTTGGTATGATTAAGTATATGACCATTTATAAATGGAGAGATAGGAATGAACACGATCTTTCATCGGAAGAGAACAAAAAGAAGATGGGCGTTTTTCTTATTATTTGCGGTGATGTTTTTGGGCATGCCGACACATTGGGTGACAGTACAGGCTGAAACTGTGCACGAAACGGCAACTGCCGGACGCGTGCTTTTTCTCAGCTCCTATTCCTATGCATGGGATACGGTGCAGCTCCAGATCGAGGGGATCAAGGAAGGGATCGGCAGTGGTATTGAGCTGGATTATGAGTTTATGGATACAAAGCGGGTGGACGATGAGGAGAGTAACCGGTTGTTCACAGAGGGGCTTTCTTATCGGATGTCAAAGGTGGAGCCTTATGATGTGCTCATCGTTGGCGATGACGCTGCGCTGCAGTTTGCCATGGAGCATGAGAAGGATCTGTTTGCGGGAATCCCGGTGATCTTTGAGGGGATCAATAGCGTTGAACTTGCGAGGGAGGCGGCACGATCACCGCTTGTCACGGGCGTGATGGAAATATTGTCCTTTGAAAAGAACATTGAACTGGCGAGATCCTTTTATCCGGATGCAAAAAAGGTGGTAGTGATCCTGGATGACACTGTGACCGGAGAAGCAAACCGGAAGCTCTTTTTTGCAGAGCAGGAGAACTATCCGGAGCTGGAGTTTTCGGAGATCAATTCGTCAAAGCTTACCACAGAGCAGCTGGAGGCGGCCCTTACTTCGGTCAGCACAGATGCGATCCTCATTTATGTTGTGATGAATGAGGATGCCAGCGGAAAGCATTATACGAACCGGCAATCCATTGAACTGATCGCAAGGTGCGCACCGGTACCGGCGTTTCGCATGGTGGAAGGCGGCATCGGTGAGGGCGCATTGGGAGGAAACGTGGTATCCATGCGTTTGTCCGGAAAGCTGGCTGCGCAGATGGCGAATGAGATCGTAAACGGCAGGGATCCGGCTGAATTCGATATGATCGAGGACAGTCCGAATGTCTATTGCCTGGATGAAGCAGTGATGCGCAGATTTGGTATCGACCTGTCTCTGATCCCGGAGGGTGCGCAGGTGGTGAACCATACGCCAAGCTTTACGGAGCGATATCAGGAACTGATCCTTCCCGGTCTGCTTTTGTTCTGTATCCTGCTTGTGATCGTTCTTATGATCGGAATAGACAATCTCAGAAAAGGCAAGCTGGCAAAACAGCTGGAGCTGGAACAGATCGATCTGATACGGGCAAACAGTCACGATAAGCTGACCGGCATCAGGAACCGTGCGAAGCTGGAGGATGACATCAAGCGTTACACGGATAAAGGGATGCTGCGTGCGGCATTTATGATCGATATAGATGATTTTAAGAGTATCAATGATAATTACGGACATCGTGTCGGTGATGATGCGCTGCGTCAGGTAGCCTTCCGTCTGCATGAGCTCCGTTCGGAGGAGATGGTTGCCTACCGATACGCCGGCGATGAGTTTATCGTACTGCTCTGTTCGTGGAATACGGCTGATATTCATGCATGCGCAAAAAAGTGCATGGACATTTTTACGGAGCCCTTTGACCTGGGAGGTGTGCGTCTGCAGGTGAGCGGAAGTATGGGCATTGCCTTTTACGGGCGTGATATGGACGCGAAAACATTGATCGCAAGTGCGGATCAGGCAATGTATCGTGCAAAGAAGAGCGGTAAAAATGGTTATATGATCTATGATGGAATGGAACGTAAAGGAGATATGGAATCATGAAGTGGAACAGTTACACGATAGATACAACCACAGCGGCGGAGGATCTGATCGTTGCGATGTTGGATGAGCTGGGCATCGAGGGGGCGATGATCGAAAATCATGTTCCACTCACAAAAGAAGAGATCGGCGAAATGTTCATCGACTTTCCGCCGGAGCTTGGCGAGGATGACGGGAGCAGCAGGGTGACCTTTTATCTGGATGCGGATGAGACTACGACTGAGGAACGGGAAGCGCTTTTGAAAAAGGTCATGCTGGCATTGGAGGAGCAGAAGCAGTATGCGGATATCGGACCTGCTACGATCACAGCAGGACAGACGGAGGATATTGACTGGATCAACAACTGGAAGAAGTTTTTCAGTTCCTTTTATTTGGATGATATCCTGATCAAACCCACCTGGGAGGAATTAAAGTCTGAGGATGAAGGCAGGGTCATGATCGAGATCGATCCAGGCATCTCCTTTGGTACCGGAAAACATGAGACCACACAGCTTTGTATCCGGCAGCTCAGAAAATATATGAAGGAAGGCGACCGTGTGCTTGATGTGGGCTGTGGAAGCGGGATCCTGTCCATCGTGGCACTTAAGCTTGGCGCCGGAAGCGTGGTAGGAACAGATATCGATGATGCATGCCTGACATCTACTTACGAGAACTTTGCGGTCAATCATCTGGCAAAAGAGCTGGGGACTTTTTATTGCGGCAATCTGATCGACGATACGGCATTGCAGGAGATTGTTGGCGGTGGTTATGACATTGTTGTGGCAAATATCCTGGCGGATGTCATTATCCCCATGGCACCTGTGATCCCGGCCCGTATGAAGCCCGGTGCCATGTTTATCACCTCCGGGATCATTGATTTTAAGGAAAAGGAAGTGGCGGCAGCCATTGAGGCGGCAGGTCTTACCATCGTAGAGATCAACCATCAGGGTGAGTGGGTCAATATCACTGCACGTAAGAATTAGAAAGCAGGCTGCTCCGGACTTATCCGTGAGACAGCCGGAGGTAATACATGTATCAGTTTTTTGTGGAAGATGATCAGATCGGGGAGGACATGATCCGTGTGACCGGATCCGATGTGAATCATATAAAAAATGTGCTTCGCATGAAGCCGGGGGAGCGCGTGCGTATCAGTAATCAGAGCGGCAGGGACTTTCTGTGCAGCGTGGAGTCACTGTCTGAGGATGAGGTGCTCCTTCATATTGAAAAGAAAGACATTCCGGGCACAGAGCTTCCGGCAAAGATCTATCTGTTTCAGGGCATTCCCAAAGGAGAACGAATGGAGACGGTGATCGAGAAGGCTGTGGAGCTGGGCGTGTACGAGATCATTCCGGTGGCGATGAAGTATTGTGTGGTAAAGCTGGATGCAAAAAAAGCCGAAAAGAAGGTGGCACGCTGGCAGGAGATCGCCCGCAGTGCGGCAAAGCAGTCGAAGCGCAGCATCATACCAAAGATCCATCCCCTTATGAGCTTTCGGGAGGCCGCAGAGTATGCCCAAAAGTGTGACAGGTGTCTGGTTCCCTATGAGAACGAAGAGGGAATGGCTGCCACGGCGCAGGCGTTTCAGGGACTCAATGATGTCAGCTCCATCAGTGTGTTCATCGGACCGGAGGGCGGTTTTGCAGAGGAAGAGATCGAGGCGCTCCGCGGGGATTCCCAGGTGATCTCGTTGGGCAAACGGATCCTGCGCACGGACACGGCATCCATCACGATGTTATCCATGCTCATGATGAGTCTGGAGATGAGTGATAGAATGTAGGCAATTGCAAAACTTGCTCACATGACCCAGGGATGTAACGTAAATAGTTTTGCAATTGCCTATATCATAGACTTGAGAAAAAGGAGTAGATCCGATGGAAGCATATTTTGACAATTCGGCGACAACGCGCTGCTCGGATTCTGTTGTGGCGCTCATGCAGCGGGTGCTGCTGGCAGACTACGGAAATCCCTCATCACTGCATATGAAGGGTGTTGTTGCAGAAAAATATATGAAAACAGCCACGGAGCAGATCGCCCGGACGTTAAAGGTGGAAGGAAAAGAGATCATTTTTACCTCCGGCGGAACTGAGAGCAATAATCTGGCGCTGATCGGCGTTGCGCTTGCAAACCAGCGCGCCGGAAAGCATATCATCACAACATCCATTGAGCATGCCTCCGTATACAATCCGTTGATCTTTCTGGAGGAGCAGGGGTTTGAAGTAACCTATCTCCCGGTGGATGAAAAGGGTGTGATCTCGCTGGAAGCATTGAAAGAGGCTGTTCGCGAGGATACGATCCTGGTATCCCTGATGCATGTAAACAATGAGATCGGGACGATCGAGCCGGTGGAGGAAGCTGCAAAGCTGATCCGTGAGAAAAACCCGCGTACGCTGATCCATGTGGATGCGATCCAGTCTTTCGGAAAGCTTCGGATATACCCGAAGCGCATGGGGATCGACCTGCTGTCTGTGAGCGGACACAAGATCCACGGACCAAAGGGCGTCGGCTTTTTGTATGTGAAGGATAAAACGAAGATCAAACCCATCATTCATGGCGGCGGTCAGCAGAAAAACATGCGTTCCGGAACAGAAAATGTGGCAGGGATCGCAGGACTTGGTGAAGCGGTTGAGGAATTGTACCGGGATTTTGATGAAAAGATCGACCGGTTGTATGAGCTGCGTGAGTACCTGGTCGCAGGTATGAAACAGCTGGAGGGAACCACCATCAACGGCGCAGAGGGACGGGATGCGGCTCCGCATATTGTCAGTGTCAGTTTTTCAGGTATTCGTGCGGAGGTGCTTTTGCATGCGTTGGAGGAACGGGGGATCTATGTTTCCACCGGCTCTGCATGCTCATCCAATCATCCTGCGATCTCGGGCACATTAAAGGCGATCGGGGTGAAACCGGAGCTTTTGGATTCCACGGTCCGCTTTTCTCTTTCCGTGGAGAGTACCCGTGAGGAGGCAGATTACGTGCTGGAACAGCTGGCAGAGCTTTTGCCGATGCTGCGCAGATTCCGAAGACATTAGACATTTCCGGTGATTGCGAAGCTTATTCATCACATGCCCCAAAAACGTAACGTAAATAGTTTCGCAATTACCTGGCATAGCATATTATAAAAAGGAGTATCCATGAATTATCAGGCTTTTTTAATTAAATACGGTGAGATCGCCGTAAAAGGAAAAAACAGACATATCTTTGAGGATACGCTGCTTTCGCAGCTTCAGAATGCGGTGCGCCGCGTGGAGGGTGAGTTTCATGTGAGCAAGGAAAACGGACGTATGTACGTGGAAGCGCTCAGTGACTATGACTTTGATGAACTGATCGGTGCGCTGACAAAAGTATTTGGCGTGGTGGGTATCTGTCCGATGGTCCGTCTGGAGGATGAAGGCTTTGAGGTTCTGGCGGCAGCCATCGTCTCCTATGTGGACGAAGCATATCCGGACAAGAATTTTACCTTCAAGGTCAATGGGCGCAGAGCGCGGAAAAACTATCCCATGACGTCCATGGAGCTGGCAGCTGCGATCGGTGAGAAAATCCTGGAAGCATTTCCGGAGGTGCGCGTGGATGTGCACAAGCCGCAGGTATGTATCAATGTTGAGATCCGCAACCATATTAATGTATACTCCACCGAGATCCCGGGGCCGGGCGGAATGCCTGTAGGAACGGCAGGAAAGGCGATGCTTCTTTTGTCCGGCGGTATCGACAGTCCGGTGGCCGGCTACATGATCGCAAAGCGCGGTGTGCGACTGGAGGCTACTTATTTTCATGCGCCGCCGTACACCTCAGAGCGTGCGAAGCAGAAGGTCATTGATCTTGCAAAGATCGTTGCGCGCTACAGTGGCCCGATCAAGTTAAATATTGTGAATTTTACAGAGATCCAGCTTTATATTTATGAGAAGTGTCCCCATGACCAGCTGACGATCATCATGCGCCGTTATATGATGATGATCGCAGAGCATTTTGCCAAGGCATCCGGCTGTCTGGGACTGATCACAGGAGAAAGCATCGGACAGGTGGCCAGTCAGACAATGCCTTCTCTTGCGGTGACCAATGAGGTTTGTACACTGCCGGTTTACCGCCCGCTGATCGGATTTGACAAGCAGGAGATTGTTGATATCTCTTATAAGATCGATGCTTACGAGACATCCATCCTTCCCTTCGAGGATTGCTGTACGATCTTTGTGGCAAAGCATCCGGTCACAAAGCCGAATCTGAAGTCGATCAAAAAATCAGAGATGCATCTGCAGGAAAAGATCGATGAGATGATGCAGACCGCAATTGACACCACCGAAGTGATCTACGTGGAGCCGTAGAAAGGATAAAAAAGCCGTCACCTTTTGGTGACGGCTTTGGTAGGTAGTCTGTCTTGATTACTCAACAACGTACGGCTTGATGACTTCCATGATCTCGTCAAGATTTGCCTCGGAATGGATCGCAAGCTCGATGGGCTTGGAAAGATCCAGACTGAAGATACCCATGATGGATTTTGCATCAATGACATATCTTCCGGAGATCAGATCAAAATCAAAATCAAACTGTGTGATAGCATTGACAAAGGATTTTACCTTGTCGATAGAATTCAGAGAAATCTGTACTGTTTTCATATTTAAAACCTCCTTGAATTGCGTTTTCATCTATTCACATAGTACCGTTTTTCCATGGAAAAGTCAACTCATTAAGGAATAAAATAACAGTGAAAAAAGAAATTAAGAAAACTAAGAAAAGGACAGCAGCCCTCCACAATCTGGGCTGTAAAGTAAATGCATACGAGACGGAATCCATGCAGCAGATGCTGGAAGCAGCCGGTTACACCATCGTGGATTTTGACAAAACAGCAGATGTTTATGTGATCAACACCTGTTCTGTGACCAATATGGCGGACCGTAAATCGCGGCAGATGATCCACCGGGCGAGAAGCAAAAATCCGGATGCAGTCATTGTGGCAGCAGGCTGTTATGTACAGACGGCAGGGGAGGAGATCAAACAGGATCTCTCCATTGACATTCTGATCGGAAACAATAAAAAGGCGGAGCTGATCCCGCTGCTGGATCAATATTTTGAGGACCATGTCCATGCGGTGGACGTGATCGACATCAATGATGGCGTGCAGTCCTATGAGGAGCTGACCCTCGCAAAAACAGGCGAGCATACAAGAGCCTTCCTGAAGGTGCAGGATGGCTGCAATCAGTTTTGCAGCTATTGTATCATTCCCTATGCTCGCGGAAGAGTGCGCAGCCGTGATCCCAGGAATGTGTATGAGGAAGCATTGCAGCTGGCAGATAACGGCTACCGGGAGATCGTGCTTACCGGTATCCACTTAAGCTCCTACGGAGCGGGAGAGGAGTTTGGACTGCTGGAGCTCATCAAATTGGTGCATAAGATACCGGGGATCGAGCGGATCCGTCTGGGGTCTCTGGAGCCCCGCATCATCACGGAAGCGTTTGCGGAGCAGTTAAAGCAGCTGCCAAAGGTATGCCCTCATTTTCATCTGTCGCTGCAGAGCGGCTGCGATGAGACACTTGTCCGCATGAATCGCAAATACACGGCGGAGGAATACGCGCACAGCTGCGAGCTTTTGCGCAGCGTTTATGAACATCCGGCCATCACGACAGACGTAATCGTGGGATTTCCGGGTGAGACACCGGAGGAGTTTGAACAGTCGAAGCAGTTTTTGGAGCGCATCGGTTTTTATGAGATGCATGTGTTCCAGTATTCGAAGCGTCACGGAACCCGGGCGGAGCGGATGCCGGATCAGGTGCCGGAGCCGTTGAAAAAAGAGCGAAGTGCAGTGCTTTTGTCATTAGAAAAAGAGCAGTCAAGGGCATTCCGCGACTTTTATATCGGAAAGCAGCAGACCGTGCTGTTTGAGGAAGCCTTGCAGCTGGGCGAAAAACGCTATATGGTCGGTTTTACACCGGAATATGTGCGTCTTGCGATGGAGCTGGCGCCGGGTATGGAGGAGAGCGCTTATGTAAATCGTCTGTGCTGCGGAACTGTGGGTGAGGCGCTCACGGAGGAGTTGTATTTGTTTCGTTTATCCTGATACGATGCCCCCGGGTATTGCGCCGAAAGCGGCAAATATGATTAAAGGTTGAATTTTTGATTCAACTATATTAAAATAGATAAGAATAGTGCTTAGAAGAAATTCGATGCAAAAGAGAGCACATATGAGGACGTGAAATTATGCAGGATAAGAATCAGACACAATTTTTCAGAGTACAAAAAGAACCGGAGATCCAGGTAAAGGATGTGTTAGAGATCGTTTACCGTTCTCTTTCCGAGAAAGGCTATAACCCGATCAATCAGATTGTGGGTTATATCATGTCCGGTGATCCGACTTATATTACCAGTCACAACAATGCCCGCAGCCTGATCATGAAGGTGGAGCGTGATGAGCTTGTTGAGGAGCTGCTTGCGGACTACATCAGAAAGAATTTTCAAAAGTAGGTGACGCGATGCGGATCATGGGATTGGATTTTGGCTCAAAGACCGTAGGAGTGGCAGTCAGTGACCCGCTGGGAATTACAGCCCAGGGGGTAGAGATCGTGCGCAGAAAGTCTCCGAATAAGCTTCGTCAGACACTTGCCCGTATCGAGGAACTGATCCGGGAATACGATGTGGAGGAGCTGGTGCTCGGTTACCCGAAGAATATGAATGGTACCGAGGGTGAGCGCTGTGAAAAAACCAAAGAATTCAAAGAGATGCTGGAAAAGCGGACAGGCCTTTCCGTGGCTCTGTGGGATGAGCGCCTGACAACAGTCGCGGCGGACCGGGCCATGATGGAGGCGGGTCTTGGCCGCTATGAGCGAAAAGAGTATGTGGATGAGATCGCAGCTGTTTTTATCTTACAGGGATATCTGGCTGCGAAATCGATGAAAACTGAAAACGGCACAGAAGAACAATAATGGATGCGGAGCATCGGACCGATCATATCGCAATGGTCCGATCCGGTGGAGGATGCGATGGAAAAAGTTGTATTTACAGACCCGGTAGACGGGGAAACAGTAGAATTTTACGTATTAGAACAAACAAAGATCAACGGATATAATTATATTTTAGTGACGGAGGACGAGGAAGATGACTGTGAGTGCTACATCATGAAAGAGGTCATCGAATCGGACGGGGAATCTACTTACGACATGGTAGAGGATGATACGGAATTAAATGTACTTGCAAAAGTGTTCGCTGAGATGATGGACGACGTGGAGATCGTTTAGTTTCTTACAAGATCACAGGAGCAGCAAAAGTACGCGCTGCTGTGATCCGGCGGGAACTTCTGCGGGTCTTGTATCCGAGAATATGAGGAGGTTTCATTTGAAGAAAGAAAAACAGAATAATAAGTTGAAGATCATTCCTTTAGGCGGTTTAGAGCAGATAGGAATGAATATTACTGCCTTCGAATATGGGGACAGTATTATTGTTGTGGACTGCGGACTGTCATTCCCGGAGGATGACATGTTTGGAATTGATCTGGTCATTCCCGATGTCACCTATTTAAAGGACAATCTGGACAAGGTGAAGGGATTTTTTATCACACACGGCCATGAGGATCATATCGGCGCGTTGCCGTATATCCTGCGGGAGGTCAATGTACCGATCTATGCCACAAAGCTGACAATGGGTATCATTGATCATAAGCTGGAGGAGCATGACCTGCTCCGCAAGGTGAAAAAGAAGATCGTAAAATACGGACAGCATATCAATGCAGGATGCTTCCGTGTAGAATTTATCAAGACAAATCACAGTATCCAGGATGCGGCAGCTCTTGCGATCTATTCGCCGGCGGGCATCGTTGTGCATACCGGTGACTTTAAAGTGGATTATACGCCGGTATTCGGTGATGCCATCGATCTGCAGCGTTTTGGCGAGATCGGAAAGAAGGGTGTGCTGGCGCTGATGTGTGACAGTACGAATGCAGAGCGTCCGGGCTTTACCATGTCTGAAAAGACGGTAGGAAAGGCACTTGAGAGCATTTTCGAAGAGCACCAGAACAGCCGCATTATCGTTGCTACTTTTGCATCAAATGTGGATCGTGTGCAGCAGATCATTAACCATGCATACAAAAACGGAAGAAAGGTTGTTGTGGAGGGCCGCAGTATGGTGAATATCATCTCCACTGCGACAGAGCTTGGCTACATCAGCATTCCCGACAATACGCTTGTTGATATCGAACATCTCAAAAATTATCCGCCGGAGAAGACGGTGCTGATCACTACGGGAAGCCAGGGAGAATCCATGGCTGCACTGTCACGTATGGCAAACGGTACGCACCGGAAGGTCAGCATTCGACCTAATGATACGATCGTATTTAGTTCAAACCCGATCCCGGGAAATGAAAAGGCAGTTTCAAAGGTGATCAACGACCTCTCGAAAAAGGGTGCAGAGGTGATCTTTCAGGATGTTCATGTTTCCGGACATGCCTGCCAGGAGGATATCAAGCTGATCTACTCTCTGGTACGACCGAAATATGCGATCCCGATCCACGGCGAGTATAAGCATCGCAAGGCACAGGCAAAGATCGCACAGGAGCTTGGCATCGATAAAGACAATATTTTCCTGATCAATTCCGGCGATGTGCTGGAGCTGGACGATCAGAGTGCGCGTGTCAACGGCAAGGTTCACGTGGGTGATGTCATGGTAGACGGACTCGGTGTCGGAGACGTTGGAAATATCGTGCTTCGTGACCGCCATATCCTGGCAGAGGAAGGAATCATCATTGTGGTGCTGACACTGGACGGAGAATCCGGAC
>JAQYOU010000143.1 GCA_028727105.1 bacterium | reverse complement strand
GAAGATCTCATATGTGCGATTCGTAGAGAAGTAAAGGATAATTCATCTTTTACTGCATTTAAGAGATGGATATTGTGGGATAATGCGCAGAAATATGATGATTTAATCAGGTTATGTGGGTTATCTACATAAATAATGGCTGCTCAATAACAAGTTTTTAGCATAAAATCCTTGAAAATACTGGGTTTTCTGCCCAAATAGATCATAATAGAGAGCAAGGAAAACAGATAATTCTTTGAAAAAAGCTTGCACCAAGGAGAAAACTCATGTATAAATTCGAACGATATCGTCAGATTGGACTTTCAGATTTTAACCAGCCGCTTGGCTTGAAAATGAACCCGGAAAACCGTTGGGTCAAGAAAGCTGAAACCATTCCATGGGATGCCCTTGAGGAACGTTATGCAAAACTGTTTCCCAGTAAAACGGGTATGCCTGCAAAACCTCTGCGAACAGCATTGGGCTCTTTGCTCATTCAAAAGCAGCTTGGTTTTTCTGACCGGGAGCTGGTAGAAGAGATCACGGAAAATCCGTATCTGCAATACTTTATCGGTCTGCCGGGATTTCAGACAGTACCGCCGTTTGTGCCCTCTCTGCTCGTTGAATTCCGTAAGCGCCTGACTGAAGATATCCTGAGTGAAATCAATGAAATGATCATTGCCTGCAATACTCCGGATAATCCTACACCGGGTGGTGGAAGCCAATCCGATGAGAATAAATCCGATGCAGACGAAAATGCAGGGACGATGATCCTGGATGCCAGCTGTGCACCACAGAAGATTTCTTTTCCGTAGGATATAAACATCCTGAACGAAGCCAGAGAAGATCTGGAAGCGATCATAGATGACATCTGTGACAGGTTTTACTATTACAAGCCACGCATGTATCGCGAAAAAGCCAGAAAAGATTATTTGAATCTGGCAAAGTGCAAAAAGCGCACCGCGAAGAAGATCTGCAAAGCGATCAAGAAGCAGCTTCAGTACATCAGGCGAGATCGGAAATATCTCGATGAATTCTTGAAAAAGGAATGTGAGCTGACTCCGAAACAAGCCGCGCGACTGGCTGTCATAGATCAGGTCTATGAACAGCAGAAGTACATGTATGACAACCGGGTGCATTCCGTTCCGAACAGAATCGTGAGCATCAGCCAGCCGTACATTCGTCCGATTGTGAGGGGTAAAGCAGCAGCTTCTGTAGAATTCGGAGCAAAGCTTGATCTCAGTCTGGACGAAAAGGGTATGGCACGAATTGAAAAAATGTCATTCGATGCATACAATGAAAGCGATGTCCTGATTTCAGCGGTACAGCGTTACTTCGAGCGAACAGGCAAGTATCCCGAACGTGTTCTGGCGGATAAGATTCTACTGGGACAGAGCCAATCTGCAGTTCTGCAAGGAGCACGGAATCCGTTTATCAGGACCGGCGCTCGGAAGACCGCGCAAGAGCGCAAAAACAGATAAGAAAACTGAGTATGCGGATAATGCAGACCGGATAGCAATAGAGCGGGCATTTGCGCTTATTTTTCGATATCGTTTTGTCAAGGTTCAAACAGCATAATTTTATGCTGATATTTATACAAAACACTCACAAAAAGAAATTAGTGAGTTGTTGAGCATACATTAAGTATATGCGCAGCAGCGCGATAAGGTGGAAATGATGGGATCAGAAGACCAGTTAAAGACGGAATTACAACAAAAGCAATATGATAGAATGACGACAGAGCCGGTGGGTAAGCTGCTTTTCACGTTATCCGTTCCTACGATCATCAGCATGATGGTCACAAATATCTACAATCTGGTAGATACGGCATTTGTAGGGACATTGGGAACGAGTGAGAGCGGAGCCACCGGCATTGTTTTTAGCTATATGGCGATCCTGCAGGCGGTTGCTTTTATGTGCGGACAGGGCGCTGGCAGTATCATGTCCAGAAAATTGGGTGCAAAGGATCTGGAGGAAGCATCGAAATACAGTTCCACAGGATTCTTTTTATCCTTTGGGTTGGGACTTCTCATGGCTGTATTTAGCTTTCTATTTTTGGAGCCATTGCTGTATCTGCTGGGCAGCACGAAGACGATCGCCCCCTATGCGGGAACTTATATCTTTTTTATTCTGCTGGCGGCTCCTTTTTTTACCTCCAGTCTGACGATGAACAATCTGCTCCGCTACGAGGGAAAGGCAAAGCTTGGAACCATCGGACTCATGATCGGTGCGCTTATCAACATTGGAGCAGATATGGTGCTGATCTTCGGGTGTAAGCTTGGAATCGCAGGAGCCGGGATTGCCACAGCCGGTTCGCAGGTAGTGAGTTTTTGTATTTTGCTCAGCATGTTTCTGAGGGGAAAAACCCAGACGCGGATATCCGTGAAATATGTAGCGCGGGATGTTCAGACTGTATGGAATGTGGTGGCGACCGGATTTCCCAGTCTGCTGCGCCAGATGTTGAACAGTGTGGCGGCTATGCTTTTGAATAAAGCATCCGGCATGTATGGTGACGAAGCGGTGGCAGCCATGAGTATTGTGTCCAGAGTGAGCTTTTTCCCGATGGCGGTGGCGATCGGGATCGGGCAGGGATTCCAGCCTATCAGCAGCTTTAATTTTGGTGCAGGGAAGATCAGCCGCGTGCGAAAGGCGTTTTGGTCGGCTTTTGTGGGCGCAGAGTGCGTATTGTTTCTTCTTTCCGTTCCGATCTTCATTTTCGCAGGACCGGTGGTTGGGCAGTTGCGTGATGATCCAAGGGTCATCGAACTTGGTATCCGTGCCCTGAGACTGATGTGTATCGGGCAGCTGTTTGTCCCCCTCACGATGATGGTGGAAATGGGCTTTCAGAGTATCGGAGAAAAGCTTTTGGCAAGCTTTGGATCCTGTCTGCGGAGCGGACTGGTGTTTATCCCTACATTACTGGTCTTGAAAAACCTGCGAGGTATGTCGGGCGTGCAGGAGGCACAGCCGCTATCCTTTGTGTTTACCTTTGTTGTGTGTCTGCTTTTGTGCAGAGTTTATTTGAAACGAGTAAAGGAGTAAGCAAGTCAGTTTTGGCTTGCTTTTTCTATTCGATTTTTCGAACCATCCAGTCAGTTATTACAATGTAAGGGTGGAGGGCAAAACAAATGACAGTTTTTGAGCTTGAACAGTGCATTGAAACGTATGGGAAGGAAATCTATTCCTTTTGTCTGCATCTGACCGGAGCGCGCGAGTGGGCAGATGAATTGTATCAGGATACGTTTCTTACTGCGATGGAACATATTACGCAATTGCATAATGAAGCAGGCACAAACCTGAAAAGCTATCTGTTGTCTGTGGCGATCCGTCTGTGGAAAAACAAGCGGCGGAAAGCTGCATGGCGCAGGCGCATTGCCCCGGAGCAGTCCATGGATGCACCGGGCGGTGAAGTGCTTACGGGTGAGACAGAGCTGACAGACTCCATCGAGACGGAGGTGCTGCGTGCCGAAGAGCGACGGCAGGTGCAGCGCGCGGTCGATACCTTGCCGGAAAAATACCGGGTGGTGGTGCTCCTTTATTATATGGAGGAATTGCCGCTGGCGCAGATCGCATCCCTGCTGCACATTCCGTCAGGAACGGTGAAGAGCAGACTACATCAGGCGAGAAAACTGTTGCGACAACAACTGGAGGTGTTGCTGGATGACAATGATTCAAAATAGATCGGAGCGCAAC
Organism: bacterium; assembly: GCA_028727105.1. GTDB lineage: Bacteria > Bacillota > Clostridia > Lachnospirales > Lachnospiraceae > W0P33-017. The sequence goes on along the minus strand of JAQYOU010000143.1, from coordinate 6,335 downwards.
TGCGTAGATCGTGAGAGTAAACATTTCGACGAATTACTGGCAACTGCCCTTACTCCGGACGTTCAGCCCGAAAGAGCGCTGAACGAGCAGATCTTGCGAAGAGCGAAGGAGGAAGCGCAGATGAAGGAAGAAATGAAAAATGGTTTGAAAATGAGTGGAAGGAGAAGCGGGAAACGGATGGCCGTGGCAGCAGCAATCGCAGCGGCAGTGCTTGCAGTCGGGGGCGGAACGACCTACGCGGCGTGGCGTTATCTGACTCCGCAGGAGGCAGCTGCAGAGCTGAAGGACAAAAAGCTTGTGAATGCCTTTTCCGGTGAGGATGCGATTCTCGTGAATGAGACACAGACCTATGGGGATTATCGGACGACACTGATCGGTATCGTCTCCGGAAAGGAGCTGACCGATTATGCCATGACGACAGGTGGGGAAATACGTGCCGACCGAAGCTACTGGTTGCTGGCGATCGAACATGCCGACGGGACACCGATGCCGGATACTGGATCGCCGGAGTACGGAACGGAGACGTTTTTGACCAGTCCGTTTATCCAGGGACTGGAGCCTTGGAAGTACAATGTCTATACGTTTGGCGGCGGTTATTCGGAATTTGTGCAGGACGGTGTGATGTATCGCATGGCGGAATGTGACAATCTGGAGTTGTTTGCTGACAAAGAAGTATATTTGTGCCTGGCAGATGAGAACAGTGCAGGCATCATCAATGAAGCATACAGCTACGATGAGACAACCGGAAAGATCGGTCGTAAGGAGACGTATGACGGATGCAACGCACTGTTTACACTGCCACTTGACAGGGCAAAGGCAGATCCGAAAAAGGCGGAAAGCTATCTGAAATCGTTAGATAAGACGCCGGAGGAAGAACAGGCCGAGATGGATCAGGAACTGGAAAAACTGCCTGAGTCACAGCGGAAGGAGATCAAAGAAGGTGAGGCGCAGACAGAGGCATTGGGCGCATTTGTACAGACGCTGACCGTTGATAACATCGACGAGCTGTGCGAGAAAGTGGCAGATAGTGAGGCCGTCGTGGATGTGGACTGGGATTCCGACTGGGTAGAGTTTTCCACCGCAGGGGAAGCAGGCAGCAGCGGCGGCATGAGAATGAGTGAATTTGAACTGTTGTTCCCGGATGATGCACCCCGGATCAGTATCCTGGGCTACGGTATCTCCGGCGGCGGAGCGGATGGATCCATATCTGCATACATTTCGGTACTGCGTAGATATGAGGATGGTACGATCACCTGCGTAGATTATGTGCCGAAGGATCTGGATTTTCAGCCGTGATCGTGACCGATTCAAATTGTATCTAAAACAAAAATATAGTTTTGTTGTTTTTCTAACGTGCATTTTTCCGGAAGATGTTGTACTATTCATATAACCGAAAAAATATATAGACGGCTGGAAGAAAAGGAGAACACAAAAATGTATAAAAATATCGAAAAACAGATAAAACTACAGCTGAAGGATCTGGTAGCATATCAGGAGGGGCAGGTGGTTTCCAAGACATTGGTACAGAACGATACCGTGAGCATGACGATCTTTTCATTTGACAAAGGCGAAGAAATCTCCACACATGCAGCCGGAGGAGATGCTATGGTAACGGTATTGGAAGGAAAGGGAAGATTTACCGTGGCGGATGAGGTCTTTTATCTGGAGGCAGGCGAGACGCTGATCATGCCGAAGGATATTCCACATGCCGTCTATGGGGAAGAGAAATTTAAGATGCAGCTGATCGTTTCATTCTAAGAGGTGTGCCTATGAAATTATTACATATAGGCGATCTGCATCTGGGAAAATCTTTGGGAGATTTTGACCTGATCAGGGATCAGAAATATATCCTGGATCAGATGCTCGGGATCATAAAAGAGCGGTCTGTGGATGGCGTGCTGATCGCGGGAGATGTTTATGACAAGGCGGTACCCAGCGAAGCGGCAATGAATCTGCTGGACTATTTTTTGAGCAGCCTGTCCAGGTCAGGGGTTTCGACGTTTATGATCAGCGGAAATCATGATTCCGATGATCGCCTGAATTATGGAAGTGATCTGTTTGCAGCAAATCAGATCTATATCGCATCAAAATATGATGGAACGTTATGCCGGCGGACGGTAACGGATGCACACGGGGAAGCAGACATTTATCTGCTTCCCTTTGTGAAGGCGTCGCAGGTGAAACATTTTTTCCCTGATGAAGAAATCGGATCCTATGATGATGCGGTGAGAGTGATCCTTGCACATGCAGGAATTGATCCGAACCGAAGGAACATGATCGTGGCACATCAGTTTGTAACCGGAAGATCGGAGGATCCGTCCTTGGGAGGATCTGAAAGTGTGGGTACGCAGAGTGTCGGTCTTGTAGAAAAGATCGGATATGATTGCTTTGATGCCTTCGATTATGCAGCACTTGGACATATTCATTCACCCCAGAAAGTCGGAAGAGAAGAGGTACGGTATGCAGGTTCGCCGCTAAAATATTCGTTAAGTGAAGTAAACAATACAAAATCAGTGCCGATCATCACACTGGGGGAGAAAGGGGATGTTTCATTGGAATTGATCCCCCTTCGGCCGATGAGGGATCTGCGTCATATCAAGGGACCGATGAAAATGCTTTTGGATAAAACGAATATTACGGACCCGGATGATTTTATCTATGTGACACTGACCGATGAGGATACGGTAAACGACGCTATGGGAATTTTTCAGCAGGTGTATCCGAATACCGTGAAGATCGATTATGACAATTCCCATACACGAGCCATCGAGCAGGTGGATATTTCAAGTATTGCTGAGAATCAATCATTCTCAGAGCTGATCGGAGATTTCTACAAACTCATGTATCACTGCGAGATGAGCGAGGAAGAAATGAAGTATATGAAAATGGCAGCACAGGAAGCGGGGATGATCGATGAAACCGATGAAATTGATCATTAGTGCGTTTGGACCCTATGCGGACCGGATGCCTGAAATTGATTTTGAACAATTTGAAGATAAGGGACTTTTTTTGATCTCCGGAGATACCGGGGCGGGAAAAACTACGATCTTTGATGCCATCTGCTTTGCTTTGTACGGAACAACAAGCGGCTCCTACAGAGACACAAAGAATCTCAGAAGCGAATATGCAAAAGATTCCGCCGAAAGCTATGTGGATTTCTATTTTTCTCATCAGGGGAGAACCTATCACATCTGGCGACAGCCGGCCTATGAGAGAAAAAAACAGCGCGGGACAGGCGTGATCACAGAGAAGGAAAAGGCCGTGCTTTATGAGGAAGGCATGACGCCCATCGAAGGTCTGACTCAGGTAAATCAGGCAGTAAAGGAACTGCTTCATATTGATGAGAAACAGTTTAAGCAGATCGCTATGATCGCCCAGGGAGAATTCCGGGATTTACTGAATGCGAAAACGGATCAAAGAACGGAGATCCTCCGTACCATTTTTTTGACGAACGGATATAAAAATATCGAATACCGGTTAAAGGATCGCATGGATGGCGCATATGCGGTGAAACGAAGAACCGAAGACAGCATCTTGCAATATTTTGGTGATGTGTCAGCGGAGGAAACGGACGAGCTGGCAGAAGAAATTGGCGAATTGCAGGAGAGAGCCGCGCGCTCGGGCAGTGCATGGAATCTGGATGAGATCCTGGACCTGATAGCCCGTCTGATCCGTTCAGACAAAGACAGGCTGAAGGCAGTAAATGCTGAATTTAAAAAGGCGGAGAGAGAACTTCAGGAGAAGGAGACCTTCCTTGCGACTGCAAAGACGAATAATGAATTTCTCAGAAGACTTGCCGGCTTGCAGAAGGAGAAGCAGGCGCTGGATGACAGGGCGCAGGAGATGGATGAAACCGCCGCTTTGTTAATGAAACAGAAAGCTGCCAGCCATGAGGTACATCCGGTTTATCGGGCATGGAGATCCAAATGCGACGATATTGCTGCAGTGATAGAAGATATTGAAGAGAAAAAGAAAAATCTCCAGACAGCGATGGAAACAGCACAACAGATGACGGCAAATCTGTCTGCAGCGGAGGGAAAGAGAAGCCGGGCAGAGGAACTTCAAAAGAAGATCGATCAGCTGGAAGAGGAAGGCCCGAGTTATCAAAAACGGGATGAACTGGAACGGAGACTCGTTGAATTAAACGAGAATAAGAAAACGATCGCAGAACAAGAGGAACATGTAAAAACAGCGGAAAGCAATCTGAAAGAAGAGATCACAAATTTAAAAAAGACAGTGGCGGCGCTCAAGGGAAAGCCGGAAGAGCTGCAGAAAGTAAAAGGGGAAAGTGAAAGTATCTCTGATCTGCTGGATGATATGATGGAAATTTTTGATAAGCAGATCCCGGAACGAACGAAGCGAAAGAAGGCGCTTGCTGCCAGACAGGACGCTTTTTTAACGGCACGGGATAAATACGAGCAGGCATTGGAAAAACGCATGAAAGCCGAGCGGATCCTGGAAGACTGTCGGGCGGGAATTTTAGCGGAAGAGCTGAAGGAGGGACAAAAATGTCCTGTGTGCGGTTCCGTGCATCATCCGGAACCGGCTGTACTTCCGGACACTTCCATCACGGAAGAAGAATACAAAAAAATCCGGCGTGAGGAAGCTGGACTTCAGGAGACAAAGAATCAAACCAATACAGAAGCGGAAAAGGCAAAGACTGCTCTGGAGGAATATGAAGAACAGCTGAGGATTGCTGTATTCGATTGTCTGGAACATCCCGCCGCAGGAATTTCCAAAGCCGGAGGATCACTGGAAGAATTGATCGAATGCCTGCAACATGCCAGAACGTTGGTTGAACAAAAAGCAAAAGACCAGACGAAATTACAGATCTCATTGGAAAAAGAATGTACGCGACTGGTGAAGGCAGAGGCAGAGCTTGAGAAGGCACAAGGGGAAGATGCGGAAACGCTTGCGTCTCAAAAGGAAGCATTGTTTTGTGAAATGCAGTCTGTGGAAGGCGCGATCATAGAAACGCAGACGACGCTGCAGACCTTTGGCAAACTGAGTTTTCACAATTGGGAAGAAGCAGAGCAGGCGCGGTCAGCAGCCATCGAAGAAGTAAAACAAATATTGGATGCGATAAAATCAGCTGAGGCTGACAAGAAAACAGCGGATTCCAAGGTGACTTCGCTGCAGTCAGCAACTGCTACGCTGGAAGATACGTGGAAGCTTCAAAAGAAGGACGAAGAGACACTGCGGGCGGCACTTGATGATGCACTTCCGGCTCAGAAATTTGCATCCGCAGATGAAATGCTTACCTTTGTGGTATCAGAAGAACAGATCCGTGAAGCAGAGGAAAAAATAGCTGCTTTCCAACAAGCTGTCGCAGCGAATCAAAAGCTGCTCGTGCAGGCAAAGGAAGATGCCGCGGGAAAGACACTGATCGACATCGATGAACTGCAACAGCAATGCGGGGAAAAGAAACATGGCGTTGAGGAGATCCGAAAAGCAGTGATCTCCACCGAACATCGGATCACGGTTAATTCCGAAAGACAGCAGCGTATGATCGCACAGAAAAGTGAACTGGAGCGTTCCCGGAAAGAATATTTGATCAATAAGAGACTCTATGATCTCGTGAGGGGAACGACAGGTAATGGAAAGATCACTCTGGAGCAGTATATTCAGGCAACCGGCTTCGATCATATCATTGCTGCAGCAAATCGAAGACTCTTACCGATGAGCGATGGACAGTATGAGCTATACAGACAGGAAGATTCGGTAGGAAAGAAGAGTAACAATTTTTTGGATCTGGAGGTTTTGGACAACTATACCGGACATCGGAGACCGGTGGGGAATCTGTCCGGCGGAGAAAGCTTTAAAGCTTCTCTAAGTCTCGCTCTGGGTCTGTCAGATACCGTTTCATCCAATCTGGGCGGCATTCAGATGGATGCACTGTTTATCGATGAAGGATTTGGAACACTGGACCGAAGATCAATGGAAAGTGCTATGGATATTCTGATCAATCTCTCCGGAACAAATAAACTTGTCGGGATCATCAGCCACAGGGAAGAATTGATGGAAAATATCCCGCAGCAGATCCGCATCAGAAAATATAAGGATGGCAGTCAGATCACGATCGATACCGGAATTTGAATAGGCAATTGCGAAACATATTGATATCGTGGGTAGGGAATGTGAGACACAATGTATCAGGCAGTGCACTTTGGAGCGGCTGGTACTTAGTGACCGTCTTTTGGTCACTTATGTACCACTGCCAGCGACAAGTAGCGAGAGCGTGCCTGCCATACATATGCTCGCATTCCCCCGAAACATGACATAAATCGTTTCGCAATTGCCAAGTAGTGAGAAAAAGGAGACATAATGACCTACCT
>JAQYOU010000142.1 GCA_028727105.1 bacterium | reverse complement strand
TGTCTTATAGTCGTGCCTGATATTTGTATGATTTTTTCTGAACATAGTTTATTTGATTTTTTGTGAGTATCACATCCTTTTCATGCTATATATGCATACAATCCTGCTAATTTGTAATAAACTTAACTAAGTGACATTGGTACTGAACAGTTATGAAAAAGATGTAGGTACCTGATTGATTCACAACAGGGAATTAGTTATCCCACTCAAAACGAACGGATTCACAGGTCTTTGCAGACTCTCTGACTGCTTCCATGAGACGGAGCACTCTTCTGGTCTCCGGAATCTTTACGAGGAATTCCCCGTTTCCGTTGTACGCTTCGCGGTAATTCTCGAAGTACTGTCTGTGGTTGGTCGTCGCGATATCCAGTTCCTCTGTAATGATTGTTCCCTCTGCGGGAGGTCCGAAGGATCTGGTGGGGCCGGCTGCTGTCATCGTACGCTTTCCGCCGACATTTTGGAGGAGTCTGGTGGTGCGCACAAGCTTTCCCTCCGGCTCAAAACCATCCACATAGGCAGTTCCCTTATCACCGCTGATGATCCAATGGCGCTCGAACCACTTGTCATGCATCTTATCAGTCAGATAGTAGGTACCAAGCTCTACCTCTGCGGTAATATTGTTATCAAAACGCATCATGATCTTGAAATAATCATCTACCTCAAAGTTGATCACATTTCGAAGATCTGCGTATACGGATTTTAATTTTGCTCCGGGCATCATCCAAAGGATCTGGTCCAGCAGATGCACGCCCCAGTCAAAGAGCATTCCGCCGCCCTCTTCAATGTAAACATGCCAGTCGTGCATGTTTCCGTTGAATCCATACAGACCGCTCTTGATGCTGTATACTTCGCCCAGCGTCTCGCTGTCATAGACTGCTTTCATGGTCCGGAAATCCGGATCCAGTCTTCTCTGGTGATGAACGGTGAATTTCACACCGCACTCATTCACAACCTTTACCATATCATCCAGCTCTTCCACGTTCATTGCCACCGGCTTTTCACAGATAATATCCTTTCCGGCTCTGGCTGCCTGAATGACCAGATCATGGTGCTGATTATTGTTTGCAGCGATGATGACCACGTCCACCTCGGGGTCTGCAAACATTTCTTCATTGGAAGCATAACGCTTGATGCCCGCTTTGACATCCTCTAACTGCTTCGGGTCAATGTCGGAAATGCCGACAACCCGGTAACCTTCCATCGCTGTGAGCATGGTCTCATGCTCATGGCCCATAAATCCATGGCCTACAATACCGATTCTGATGTCTCCCATAATATCCTCCTGTTATTAGATCACAAAATTCCGTAAATATTTTGCACTGAGAATGACTGCCTTCTTCGCATCATCCAGGCTCTTCTCAAATGCCTTGTCTTCTACCTCAATACATGTATATCCGTCGTATCCGATATCGGTCAGGGCTGACACATATTTACCCCAGTCCACATCTCCCAGACCCGGAAGCTTCGGTGACATATATTCTAACGGAGTTGCCATGATTCCTACATCAGCCAGCTTGTCCTCATAGATCTTGATATCCTTGTAATGCACATGGAAGATCTTGTCCTTGAACTCATAGATGGGCTTGATATAGTCGATCCGCTGCCAGATAAAGTGGGACGGATCATAGTTAATACCGAAATTCGGGCTGTCGATGATCTCAAACACCTTTCTCCAGATGGCCGGTGTCGTCATGAGGTTCTGTCCGCCGGGCCACTCATCCTGTGTAAATAACATCGGGCAGTTCTCGATGGCGATCTTAACACCCTTCTCCTCTGCATGCTTTACGATGGGCGGCCATACTTCCTTTACAAGCTCCAGATTCTCTGAAACATTTTTCTTTGGATCTCTTCCTACGAAAGTGGTAACCATGTTCACACCCAGCAGTGCGGATACATCGATCAGCTTGTACAGGTGGTCAATGTAGCTCTTTCTTTTCTCAAGATCCGGATCCATCGTATTCGGATAATAGGCAAGGGAAGAAATCTCAACACCTTTTGCCTCGCACAGAGCGCGGATCTCCTGTGCCTTTTCCTCTGTCAGGTTTGCCACATCAATATGGCTCACTCCTGCATATCTTCTCGCTGCGCCACCCTGGGGCCAGCATGCAACCTCTAAACATTCCAATCCGTTTTCTGCTGCAAAATCAACAACCTCTTCAAATGTCATTCCCTCACAGATTGCTGTAATTAAACCTAATTTCATGCGTGTATTCCTTCCCTTCTAAATAAATTCTTACGCGATCTCTACGGTGCGCTCCTTCACGCCGCACAACGGCACCGGAATATAAGCCGTTCTTGTGGCCAGCGTCAGCGCTACCTTGTGGCTTCCCTTGGAAAGACCATTTCCAAGTACCCGGATGTATAACGGCTCTCCGTACTCCCACTTGTAGGTTGTCACGGTCTCTGCCTCTTTCATCGTAAACCAGTTCTCCTGATCCACAGAGATACGGATCGTCTCCTGGTCAACCTCGGTTCCATCCACACTGACCTGAACAAACTCGATCATGGACATCGGGATTCCACGGTAATAGGTAATATTCGTCTGCAGCTCAAATCCGATGATCTGTCCTGCTTCTTCTACATTTTTGCAGCTTCCTTCAATAAAAACGTTATTATCAAACATGATACCCTCCTTAACCCTGGATCTCTCTCAGACAATCCTGAATATATTTCTGGTTTGCAGCCACCTGTTCCTTCTCTACCATCGGTGCTCCAGGCAGAACGAAACGGTTTCCTTCGTACTCGGTAGAAACATAACCGTCATAATCGTGGTCATGTAAGTACTGGAGGATCTCCTTAAAGTCGATGGAGTACTCCGGTCCTTCGGGAGTCATTTCCCACATTTTAAAGTGGAAATGCCTGATATAAGGCAGGTACTCGTCCAACGCCTCTACCGGGTAGTTCTCATAGCCGTCTAAGAGCGGTGTAGACATCTGGTCATGCTCGGTCTTCATCTCTGCAACCAGTTCTGCGGGATACTGTCCGCCGTTTTTCTTCTTTGCCTGATACAGGTCGGTTCCCTGCTCGAATAAGCCGTCGATATAATCGAAGATTCCCTCGCTTGTGCCCATTGCACCCTCGTACCGGCGCACCACACGGGGCAGCTTTCTGCAGAAAATTCCGGTATCTACGACAATTCCGACGTAAGGGGAGTTCACTCTCTTGCACTCGTCGATAAATGCCTTTGTCTCAGGGATATCGAATGCCATTCCCGCATGTACCTCGATGGCGATGGTCACATCGTACTTTTCACAGTAGGGAAGTAACGGCTCGATCACCCAGTAAGGAACCATAGATACGAGACGGATCATATGGATTCCCAGGCGGTTTGCCTGAATGATCTCCTTGATCAGAAGATCAATACACTCCTGTTTGGTCAGGGAACGGTTTTTGTAAAGGTTTGTATTTAAAAATACATCTGCGATCACCGGTGTTACGCCGGTCTCCTTCATCAGTGCGTGGAAATGCTCCTCGGTCTCCCTGGAGATTTCCGGTGAGCCCTTTAACATCTGGTCCGGAAGGATCTCGATGCCCTCTGCGCCGAGATCTTTTACGTAACGGACAATGTCATCCAGGCTCATTCTTTTATTCAGATATTCATCCTGCAAGCTGTATAAGCTCACACAGGTCTTAATTCTTGACATGACTCTTTCCTCCATCTATTGATATCGTATCCCCGGAACGCTTCCGGGGATACGTGGCATCAAACAAATTCAGCGAACTAAGCTAACTTGATCTCTTTTCCCTCGCGTGCAGATTTGTAAATGTTGTCCAGGATCTGGGTAACAACAAATGCCTGCTCCGGCTTTACAAGAGGCTCGGTATCATTGATGATCGCCTCTAACCACTGCTTGCACTCCTTTACCTCCGGTGCTCCGCCGTTAGAGCCCTCGAAAAATGCGATCGCTCTGGCATCAGAAATATGCTCCTCGGTTAAAACGCCACCGGTTGTTTGGTTAAACACCAGATCATAGCCCTCCTGGCTCATGCCGCCGATCTGCTCTGCACCGCCCTTGGTACCGCACAGTGTACATGCTGCCTCTCTGGACTCCTTCACATTGAGTGCCCAGGAAGACTCAAGGAATACGGTTGCGCCATTCTCAAATTTCACAAATCCAAATGCGGAATCCTCTACCTCGTATGTCTCGGGATCCCAGGGGCCAAACATATTGCCCTCTGCTGCCTCTGCGGAATGTCCCAGCTTCTCAAATACAGAACCCATCACGGAAACGGGCTTGTAGTTGTCCATGCACCATAAGGTGATGTCTAATGCATGTGTTCCGATGTCGATCAGGGGACCGCCGCCCTGCTTAGACTTGTCAGGGAATACGCCCCAGGTAGGAACGGCTCTTCTTCTGATGGCGTGTGCCTTTGCGAAATAAACCTCGCCCAGCTTTCCTTCGTCGCAGGCTCTCTTCAAGGTCTGTGAATCGGTACGGAAACGGTTCTGATATCCGATGGTAAACTTCTTTCCGGAAGCCTTCCACGCATCCATCATCTTCTGTGCATCCTCTGTTGTGGCAGCCATGGGCTTCTCACACATCACGTTCTTGCCTGCTGCAAATGCTGCAACCGTGATCGGGCAGTGGGAAACGTTGGGTGTACATACATGTACCACATCAATCGTCTCATCCTTTAACAGCTCATTGTAATCCTCATACACCTTTGCGTCCGGTGCGCCGTACTCTTTGGCTGCCTTCTTTGCTCTCTCCACGATCGTATCGCAAAATGCTACGATCTCACACTTGTCTGCCTGTGACTTTAATGCAGGCAAATGCTTCTGGTTTGCAATACCACCACATCCGATAACAGCTACTCTTAATTTACTCATTGTTGTATCCTCCGTTCATTTTTTAATGGTTGTTCGTTTCTTTCTGTAAACAATATACAAAGAATTTCCTGATAAATCTTTTTTCTGTTTTTCGAAATTTTGTCATTTGTTGCAAACAAAAAAAACGATGCAACAAAATGCATCGTTTTCTTTCACACCATTGCAAGCGCGCCCTATGTTACTCCTCTGCCGGGAAAATATGGTACATCCCGACCTCCTGGCTCTGCATCTGAATATTCAGATGCAGCCTTCCCTTCTGTGACTGCACGCGCTCCATTCCAAGCAGCGGCATGCAGATTGCCTGCAGATATTTGATATCTGCCCGCTCCAGCTTTGTATCGTAATTGAACTTTTTCCATTCATCCAGAATGCTTCCATGATCTGCATTCACGACACGCTTCTTGATGATATAGACACGGTTGTCATCCACACCCTCCAGCGTGAGTTTTAGCATTTTCTGGCCGCTTTCATCAAAATTCTCACCCAGTTCCTCCACACGTTCAAGATTTTCCGCCCGCAGAAAATAGTTGGATGAATACCATTCTACATTGTAGTACAAAAGCCGAAGATGATTGTCCGACTGTTTTGTGACAAGATAGTTTTCTCCCTGCGCAACCAACTGGTTTCCCAGACGGTTTAGGAGCGATAATGCAAAAAATACCGGCTTTCGGATACCATCCTTCGTCAAAAGTCCGCCTCCGCCGTTTACGACACTGCGTGAATCATAATAATTGCTGATCCAGTCCGTACTGATCCAGAAGCCCATCTGGTCCACCTTTCCGATCAGCTCATTCACCTTTTTGCACAGGCAGGCCGCACGAAAACAGCTGTCATTCAAAAAGTTTCTCGTGGAGACCGTAATATTCCACTCACTGATAAACAGCTTACAATCCTGCGCTCCGGACTGCTCCATGACCTCACGCATGGCCGCTACCTGCTTTCGCTCAAAATCCACGTCCCCGGAACGAAGAAAAGGAAGGTTCGTCTCCCGCTCCTCACCAAAATGCGGAACGTAGGGAAACAGGATAAACGATACAAAATCCGGCAGGCAGTCTTCCAAAAAACACTCCTGAAACTGCTCTACCAGATACTTCTTCCCGGAATTTGGAGCTCCATGTGAATATCCGATCCATGCTTTTGGCACATGCTTTCGGATTACTTTGTAAAAGAACCGGTAAACCTCCGAAAACCGGTAATGTTCATCCGGATAGTAATACGTCTGTTCCCCGTGGAACGGCTCAACGCCCATCTCAAAATACCAGTGGCTCACTTCCTCTTCGCCGTATCTTCGCACGATATGCTTGATAAAATCCTCCACAAAGGCCTCAAATACACGCCTGGACTGAAATTCTATGATCTCATCCTCAAACCAGAGCATTTTGGTGGCAGCCTTCACATTGGCATTGGGGCGCTTTGTAAAATCCAGCCAGGGATACACATGATTGGACACGATATAATCAAAGATCATGTCCACCATATCATAATTGTAGTTTCCGATCGTTGCCCCGTCAAAGATCATCAGATTTTTTGAGAAAATGGACCAAAGCCTCACATGGGAAAATCCAAGCTCCTTTACGAGTGTCCCCAGATGGTACTGGACATTTGCCTGCGACAGATTATACATAGAGCCCACATTGATCGTCCGGTTCCAGATCTTTGTATATTCCACTCCGTCCCTGACATCGATCTGCTGTTCATCCGAAACACACACTTCCGATGGCTCTGACCTGACAAATTCGCTCATCTGCTCCCGCAGCTCCTGCTTTAGGTCGTCATCCTCCTGCTTCTCCTTTACCTTCCGATCCTTCATCTGCAGCCGGTACTCTGTCGGCGTCGCCTGATAAATATCGCGGAATACCTTATTAAACGAGGAGACATTGGCGAAGCCGCAGTCCATGGCGATCTTTGTAATATTCTTTTCGGTATAGAGCATTTCATTGACCGCATATTTCGTGCGGATCTGATTGACGTATTCTGCAAAATAAATGCCTGTCTGCTTTTTAAACAAACGCGACAACGTAGACGCAGAGGTATACATCTCCTTCGCCAAATCTGCCAGACTGATCCCGTCCTGATAATTTTCGTGCACATAGCGGATCATGCGCTGCAGCTTCTCATCCGCATCATAATTTTCTGAAATCTGTGTATTCGTATCCTCGACCATGAACGATTCTACGAGCACATCGAGGATCTGGTAAAGAAGACTGTATTTCCTGCTGTCCGTTTTGTGTGTGCCAAGCACCTCCTCGCAGACCGCCTCCTCGCACAGCTTTCTCAGGGTTTCGTAGGCGGAATTGCTTCCGGCAGCACTGTTGCACACAAAAATGCTGTTCGGCTTTTTTAAGATATGTACAAGTACCTGATAATCATACTTGATGCTGCAGACGATATTCTCACCGCTGCAGTCCACACTGTGCTGAATGCTGGAGTTGATGACGATCAGATCCCCTTTTCCAAGTACATACTGCGCATCCCGCACGGTAACCGCTGCCTTTCCCTGAACAACATAGATCAGCTCAATGTCTGAATGAATCGCAGTCTCATGCTTCTCATTTTTAAATATCCTGATGCCAAACTGATTATAATTGTACATATCCATCCCCTTTATCTGACTGTGTATGTTTCGATTATACCCCGAAAGGGAGGCTACATCAATAGCCTCCCATCTTCGCTGTGACTCTTATTTCTCACTTTAGATTATTTCAATCTTCATTTTTCATTTCAAACCATGAGAAAGCCGCCTCATTTTCAATATCCCTTCCATTGCCTGTCGCATACATACCAATCATCGTTCCAACCATGCATCCGACCTTTTCCGGGTTCATGAGTGCTCCGTCTACGACTGCAAGCTCCTGTAACGATGCTTTGCTTTCACCATAGCGGATGTGGAACCGCTCTCCATCCATTTCCATCTGCAAAATAATGTCCGGTTTTTCCCATGGCACAGAGGTCACGATCTCCTCCTTCGTGTGGCACGTAAAGCCCGGAATGTATGGCGGCAGGTCGAAGTCCGATGTGCTCCGTTTCACCTGAAGGACCTGCTTTTTGTCTGTCACTGCACGCTCTGCCACATACATGTGGTTCATTGCCTGCATGACTGCCAGGCCTGCAGATTCGCTGTCCTTCGGTAAAAAGTGCATTTCGCAAGTGGCTGTCGCGTGGATCTGCCGCTGTCTTCTTGCCAGCATAGATACACAGGTATCCTTCCGATATTCCGGTATCCAGCCCACACTGTGGATTTCCTCATTCAGCTTATTTGCAATACAGGGTAAATGCAGTCTGGAATCCTCAATCCGATAGTTGATCTGATAGGGCGTTCCGATCCATGACCACGGCAAAGCCAGCTGTTCCTCATCAAAATCATCAAATGTGGCTTCTTCTTTTACCGGCGTCCAGGGCAGACATGAGGGCGCAGGATATTCCCGCTCTACCGTTCCGGTCTCCGGTGCAAATACCGGCCAGCCTCTTTCCCAGATGACCGGGCAGAGAAACGTCTCCCGTCCAAGATTTTTTGCCTTTCCATCGATCAGCCTTGATCCCAGCATGACCGCATACCAGGAGCCATCCGGCAATTCCACCAGATCCGCATGCCCAATATTCGTGATGGGTGCCCGAAAGCCAAGATGACGATGGGTCAGTACCGGATTCGCGGGACAGCCCTCATAAAAACCGAACAGTTCCCTGCTTCTTGCCACCATCACAGCATGGTAATGCTCCGTGCCGCCCTCTGCGATCACGAGATAATAATATTCTCCGATATGATAAAGATGGGGTGACTCCGGCGATGCGCCCACACGAAGCGCCGAATTGAAAATGCACACCGGTTCTCCTGTCACTTTGAACTGCCCGATATCATAGGGAGCCAGCCAGATTCCCCGCTCCATATTCCCTGCACCATTGTCCCAGACATTACCGGTGCCCATGATATAGCACTGTCCATCATCGTCAAAGAAAATAGATGCATCGATTCCGGGTACATCGTCCAGAAAATGAGGTTCTGACCATGGACCGGCAGGATCCTTTGCTGTAATGATATAATTTCCTTTATCACAGAAATTGGTATTAATGATATAGTAAGTACCGTCATGATACCTCAGCGTAGGCGCCATCAGACCGCCTGTATTACCGTTTTTTTCTACATGCAATCCATTTTCTTCTGTGATTGCATAAGAGATCTGTTCCCAGTTCGCCAGATCCCTGCTGTGAAAAATGGGAAGTCCCGGACATAGTTCAAAGCTTGAACAGACAATATAGTAGTCATCTCCTACACGACAGATTGACGGATCGGGATAAAATCCCGGGATGATCGGATTTTGTATCTTATGCTCCATGGTAGTCTCCTTTCAAAACTCCCATTTCCGTTATCTCAAACTATTAACAGTTGTTATTTGTCCCAGGCATGCTTTCCGTTTTCCAGATCTTCGCGGATCTCCTCCACTCTCTTCGGTGTTAATTTATAGAAGAGCATCGGAAGGATGGAGAGAAGACCGAGTACAAAAGGTACGAGGTTTACGACAATATTGATTCCCTGTCTTGCTGCCTCTGTCTGTTCTGCATTGGGCACATAGCCAACTGCTGAGAGAAGCAGTACACCTGCGGAACCACAGATTGCTGTAGCGATCTTTACACCAAAGCTGAGCATGGATGCGGCAACACCCTCCTGACGGCGTCCGAGCTTCCAATCGCCATATTCGATGGAATCTGCAACCAATCCATAGCATACGGAGGATGCAGAGTTACACAGACCGCAGACGAAGGAAATACCCAGCAGAACCGGAATTCCTGCGTTCGGCAGTAAAAACATTGCTAAAAATCCCAGGTTCATGACCATCTGAAGGAAGATCAGGTAACCCTTCTTGCCCAGCTTGTTTGTTCCAAGAGGAAGCAGGAAATTTCCGATCAGCTGTGCGATCGTCATCACGGTAAAGAAAGATGCAATGTGCATAAAATCACCGACTACATAAATAATATAGTAAGTTAGCAATCCCATACGTCCGGATACACAGATCGTTCCAAGTACGGTAGAAAGCACAACCATTAACAGCTGGTCATTTTTTACGATCTCACGGATGGCTCCGAAAAATCCAAGCTTTTGCTGTTCTCCGTTGTTAACATGCAGCTGTTCCGTATATTTTTCCTTACACATGGCTGCACATAACCAGAAGGGAACGATCGTAACGATCGACATAATGATCGCAAAACGGAAATATCCCTGTGCATCTGCTGCCTCAACGCCCGGATGAGAAAGCATTAAAAGCAGCGGAGCTGCCACGAGTGAAAGAACGATTCCGATCACAGAAGAACCGATTCCACGGCATGTTGCAAGGAACATTCTTGCCTTTGAATCAATGGCAAGTACGTTCTGCATGGCCTGATATGCGATGGAGCATGCGGTATATGCCATACCTGTTCCCACATAACAGATCAGACATGTCAGGACTTTCACGGTACCTTCCAACGGAAATACCGTAAAGGTCAGGATGTTAAAAATTGCAAGAAACGGCGGTGCCAGGAATAAGTACGGACGGAAACGTCCCCATTTCGTGTTTGTGCGGTCGGCGATGGATCCCATCATTGGATCATTCACCGCATCCCAGATACGTGCGATCAGCATGATCAGCGAAATCGCGGAAGCAGACAATCCCACGATGTCTGTGTAAAATAATGTCAGGTAATTGTTGATCATGTACCACGACATCTGGCAGCCGACCTCACCCATTGCATAACCAACGGCGAGCTTCGGTCCTACCTGTTTTTCTTTAACAGCGTTACTCATAAGACTAGACCTCCATAGATTTTTTTGTTGAGATTAGTCTATCATCTTAGGTACAAATGCACTTTTTTCTAAGTGCAGATACATTACCAATTATTGCATTCCAACTCACCGCATGCAACAAATGTCGTTTTTTGTTGCAATAAATAAAATAACACAACTCCGTCTGCTTCCGCAACGAAAAAAGGATAACGGCATGTATCCGTTATCCCTTTCAATTACTTTTTATATAATTTCAATGCCACTGTTCCAAAGATTCTTAATTTTCGCCAACGCCAATATATTTTTCTTTCAATGCTTTCAGATTTTCCACCTTTTTCTGCGTCATGGCACCATGTGCGATCTCATTTCTATGCTCCAGCTTTCCTGCATAGAGCATACGGGATCTTGCCTGCTCCTTGTCTGAGAATCTGTAAACCGGTTTTCCATCCTCAAATTCCACAGTTCCGTCAATTCCGCAGATCGTACACTCCACTCTGTGCTCGCCCTGATGTACCTTGAAGATGCTCTGGTGACAGACAGGACATGCGCCTTCTTCCTCGCCTCTCCATGCTCTGCGCTTCTCATCAGAATCTGCAGAAAGTGCATCGATGATGTGCTGTGCCATCTCATCCATACGGTTCATCTCTGATTCTACGCCAAGAACATGCTCGGTAGCCATTGCACCATAGTAAACATGGGTATCAATCACATCCACACCTGTTGACATCATACACTCATACATTACAGGGATCGTCATGATTGTCCAGTTTTCAGTCATCGCACCGCCAACACCCAGCAAACATCCCACACGGGGCTTAAATACGCGCTCATCGGGAAGCTCGTCCCCGGACTTACCCTGTGCGATGCGCTCCTTCTTTGCCTCTGTCAAAAATGAGAGGTCATGGGAAGGACCCATGCGGTCGCAGAAGGTCTTGAAGGTTCCGCTGGGAGATGTCTCATAGACCGGTGCTCCCACGATCACTGCATCTGCATCATAAAATGCATCCTCTAACAGATGGAAATCATCCTTATGAATACAGGTTCCATTACTTCTTCCGGACATAATGCCAACCACGCACGCGGTACAACCCGTACAGGGCTTGATGTCCATGTCATCGGGGCGCATGAATTTGATCTCATGGCCCGCCTCCTGACATTTTAAGAGAACCTCTTTTAACATAACATCAGTATTGGACATTTTTCGTCCAAAGGAAAGTGCTAATACTTTGCTCATCGTTTTTCTCCTGTCTTTTTCATTTTACTGTAACTACTCAGTACCTTCATGGTTCCGCTCCGGGCAATCGCTCATCATTACTGAAAATCTTCATTTGTTACAGAGGTAATGGTACCGTTCTCCAAAAACTCATCAACAGTATCCGCATCTACGAATAAGGTTCCTGCCTCCTGAATATAACCCTTTTCCAGGCTTCCGTCCAGAACACCATTACATACCATCTTGATCTCGTTTGCAGTATCATTGACAGAACCGGTCATAACCATTCCGCGGATCAGGCTCTCATCGGATACAGACTGCTTGATGGTCTCAGCCATCGTTGTATCACCATTGATCGTGAAAATACCCATGTCAGAATAGTCTGTGATCGGTGAACTCAGACTTGTCAAGTAGTTGTTGACACCTGTAGCAATGTTAGAGTGCGCAGTTAAAATCACCTTTGTATCTTTATCTGTGGTAAACAGGTTTTCTGCAGCTGACATACCGTCATTGACAGTCTCATTCTGAAGCTCTACTTCCTTAATAAATTTTGCCTTTGTAGAGAATTTCTCGATCTGGATCAGCTCATCAGCCTGAAGCACACCGGTGGTAGCCTCTCTGCAGCTCAGCACTACGACAGGTACGGAATGATCCTCTGCGTCAGCATACTTGCTGTCGATCCACTTTGCTGCCAGCTTACATGTATAGTCAGCCATGGTAACGTCATCGGAAATCATCAGTGCATCGTAATTCGCAGTCGGTGCTACGAATGCAACAAACTTGATGCCTTTCTCCTGGCACTCAGCGATCACACCATCCATAGCCTCTGCTGCTACAGACCAGCATACAAGTACGTCTACCTGCTGTGCGATATAGTTCTCACATGCCTCGATCTGCTTGGTCGGATCAAATGCGCCATCTGCATAGCTTGCCTCCCAGCCATCAGCCTCCATAACCGTTACGAACTCATCTGCCAGCATCTGGAAGAAATCTCCACCGAGACCGAAGGTTACAAAACCAACGCTCTTGTCTCCTGTATCCGCTGCATCAGCCACTGCATCTGCCACATCCTCTGCAGCCTCTCCTGCTGCTTCCTCTGCGGCTGCGCCGTCTGCCGGTGCTGCTACCTCCTTGGAATCAGATGCGCCGCATCCGGTAAACAGTGTTGCACACGCCATTGCTGTTGTTAAAAGTACTGCCATTAATTTCTTTTTCATTTTTTATTCCTCCCGTTTTTCATGTGTTGGTGCAGATCCGATCCGCACACAGTTTATATTTACGCCTCTGCGCAATATACATTTTGATATTGTTGATTATGCTGTCTTTGCCTCTTTACTGCTCAGATATAAAGAGAACAGCATGATGACACCCTTTGCGATGTACTGCGGATAAGTTCCCAGATTGATCAGCTGCATGCCGTTTGCAAGGATACCCAATACATAAACCGCAATGATCGCCTTCCAAAGTGTACCTTCACCACCCTTTAATGCAACACCGGAGAGTACGCACGCG
The DNA here is from genome assembly GCA_028727105.1 of bacterium. Classification (GTDB taxonomy): domain Bacteria; phylum Bacillota; class Clostridia; order Lachnospirales; family Lachnospiraceae; genus W0P33-017. Next base: position 37,943 of record JAQYOU010000142.1, on the reverse strand, counting down.
GTAATTCCTGTAAACTCGATTCCCACACCGGTAGAAGAATCAGCAGAACCGGAACGTGCTGCCAGTAAAATTGCTGAGATACCTACCAACGCACCTGCCACAGTGAAGGATAACAGCTTTACTTTTCCAACATTTAATCCTGCAAGTCTTGCAGCCTCCGGATTGTCGCCAGCTGCATATACGGAACGTCCAATAGACGTCTTTACGAGTACGAAAATTGCTACGAGCACAACTACGAGCATGATGACCACATTGACCGGAACCACACCGGCGATCTTGCCCTGTCCAAGATAAAGCAGTGATTTCGGCAGATTATGGAACGTCTTTGATCCACTGATCAGGTAAGAAACACCCTGAAAGATCGCCATGGTTCCCAATGTTACGATCATTGCGTTGCTCTTTAGCTTGAGTGTCATAAATCCGTTAAATGCCCCCAGCAGTGCACAGGTTGCAATGGCGATCAAAATTGCTACAGGCACATTGACCACGCCTTCCGCCAACAGCTTTGTACACAAAACCGCTGCCACGGATACCTGATAACCGATGGACAGATCACAACCACCGCTGACCATGATGATGAATACTGCAGTTGTACAAACTGCCACATGCACGTTCTGTACTAAAATATTTGTGATGTTTGTCGGTGTCAGGAACACATCTGACATAATTCCGAAAAATACGACCAACACCAGCAACAAAATGACCATGGACCAGTTTGCAACAAACTGACCGACTGATTTCTTTTTCATCTCTTATCTCCTCCTACATACCGGATGCTTTCTGTAATACTAACTCCTGGCTGAATGCCTCTTTTTCAATTTCACCCTTCTTTTGACCCTCGTGAAGAACAACGATGCGCTCTGACATTCCAAGCAGTTCTTCCATATCCGAAGAAACCATTAAGATACTTTTTCCCTGCTCTGCCAGTTCATTCATCAACATATAAATCTCGTAACGAGCACCCACATCGATTCCTCTAGTAGGCTCATCAAAGATCAGAATATCCGGTGCAGCCGCAAGCGCCTTTGCCAAAACGACCTTCTGCTGATTGCCTCCGGATAAGCCCCCTGCAAACTGCTGCAGAGAAGGAGTCTTGATCCTTAGTTTTGTCTTGTACCCCTCTGCTACCTCCGTCTCTTTTTTGCGGTCCATGACCGTTGCTTTACTCAGATTTTTCAGGTTTGAGATCGAGATATTCCATAAAATGGATTTGTCCAGGAAGCATCCCTGATACTTTCGATCCTCCGGGATCAGGCCGATTCCGTTTGCCATACCGTCTGACGGTGAATGCAGCTCTACTTCCTTTCCATTGATGCGGATCACTCCGGCTGTCTTTTTTGCAGCTCCATAGATCACTTCCATCAGCTCTGTACGACCGGCTCCGACAAGACCTGCAAATCCAAGAATCTCGCCCTTATGTAACTGAAAGCTGATATCCTCCACACCGTTTCCGCTCAGATGCTCTACCTCCAGCACGACTTCATCTGTACACGGCGCTTTTTTCGGATAAGTTTCTGACAACTCCCGTCCTACCATGAGGCGGATCAGGCCATCCTTATCTGTCTCATGCATGCCGATGGTTGTCACATACTTTCCGTCACGCAGGACAGATACGCGGTCGCAGATCTGAAATAATTCCTCTAAGCGGTGGGAAATGTAGATCACTGTGATCCCATCTGCCTTCAGCTTCTGCACCACACCGTAGAGTTTTTCCTGCTCTGCCATCGTAATCGAAGCAGTCGGCTCATCCATGATGATGATCTTTGCCTTTTTTACAACTGCTTTGGTCAGCTCTACGATCTGGCGGTTCGCCATGGACAGATCACGGATCTTTGTGTTCGGATCAATGTGACTGTCAAAGATCGCCAGCAGCTCCTTTGCCCGCTCACATCGTGACTTATCATCCAGCACCAGACCTTCCTTCATTCCCATAAAAATATTGTCCGCCACCGTCATTGCCTCGAACTGGATCATCTCCTGATACACCACTGCCACACCCAGCTCAATAGCCTGTGCTGGCTCAAGGCCACTGTACTCTTTTCCTCCGATAACGATCGTTCCTAATGTCGGTCTGATCGCTCCGGAAATGGTTTTGATAAAGGTGGATTTCCCTGCACCATTCTCACCGACTAATGCATGCACCTCTCCTTCCTCAAAGGAGATGGAAACATCATCAAGTGCCTTGACACCGGGGTATTCTTTTGTGATGTTTTTCAATGCTAAGATTTCCGTAAGATCACCTCATTTCTTTCGTGTTTTGTTATACTTAAGTTACCATTGTTTATAGTTCCCCACTTTTCCCTACAGTCAAAATCCTCATTATTTATTGCAAAAAAAAGAAACACAAAAAAAGCCTGCAACAAAACGTTCATTTTGTTGCAGGGCATTTTGCTCTTACCTATACAGGAAGTCCTCTACCTACATAGAGGTGAAAACTCTTATTATTTCTTTTTCAGCTGTTCAGAACTTCCGAACAACTCCAACTTTCGTTTGCTGCTTCATTTATATACCACAATCTGGCATTTTCATCCGACACACGTAAAAGAGCTCTAAAATGAAATCAATTCAAATTGTGAACACACGTGTTCACCATCTGCTCATCAGGTTTGCAAAATTTTCTGGCTGCATCTGTACTATCTACCCAGTCCGTCACGCTTAATGTAAATGTATGCAATCCAGCTTCTTGTTTAAAGTGGTCGAATTCGACCACTTTAAAATCAGGGTTATATATTTGTTCCCATGTTCCTAAAAACTCCAATGTATTTCTACTTCTAATCCAGTTTTTTATAACATCTGCAGCACGCGAATTATCTGATTTTGCTGCTGCCATATCTGTAATGCATATATAGTCATCCGTATCCTCAAAAGACACAGTAACCGGAATATTCTGAACTGTAATAATTCTATTCTTTGCCATCTGTACACTCATCCTCCCACAAATTGTACAACAGGCTGTTGCACAATGACCATTGCATTACTTACCAGCTATATGATCCTCCTTGTCATCCTTGATCCTTTTATCACACAACTTCTCCATTTGAATCTTATATGTCATCAACCGCAAAAGATACTGTGGAACTCTTCTATTTCCCAATTCCCAGTCTGTTTCTGTCATATATGGAATTTCAAAGTACTCACAAAATTCTTTTCTATTCATACCGGTACTTTCTCTTAATTTTCTTAATTCTTCTTTTGCTTCCATAGCCCGCCTCTTTATGCATTGCATAAACACATTATATGTCTTTTCATTCACAGAGTCAACAACTTATCTCTAAAACAATTTACCCCGGAAAAACTTTATCAAGGATTACTACAATTACTCTTTCCGGAAAATGATCGCCGTCCTATAATGGCCCATATCTGTACTGATCCGGTGTTTTTCCTGTCTCGCGCTTAAATAACATTCCAAAATAGCTGGGACTTTCAAAGCCGCATTTCTGAGCAATATCTGCTACATTTCTTTCGGGGTACTGAACCAGCATGATCTTTGCGCGGCTGATGCGGATCATATTCAGATGCTTTCCGATGGTATGATGCATCTCTCTTTTGAAGATGGTCTGCATATATCCCCTGGAAAGATTGACCTCGTTTGCGAGATCATCCATGCTAATTGCACGATCATAATTTTCTTCCATATAGCTGATCAGCTTCTGAACTGTTTCATTCCCCTCTGTCATGACTGACAAGCTAAGAAAACGCACATTTTCTGATAAGGTAAGAAGAAAATCATAACAAAGTACCGACAGTTCCCTTTCTCTCTGCCTCCTTGGCATTTTTTTCAGATTCAGTATCGTGTCCTGATAGCTTCTGAAAATATTCTTTTGCGCAAACTGGTAAACTCCTGATTCATGCATATGCAGCGTTTTAAGAATTTCCACACAGTTATTTCCTTCAAATCCCATAAAACTGACGGTCCATTCCTCTTGCACTGCATAATAGCAATGTGGTTCATTGGGATAGATCAGGATTCCCTGTCCGGGTGAGATCAATGATCTTTTATGGTTGATCACCACTTCACCCCTTCCTTTTTCACAATAAAACCATTGAAAAAACGACACTCCCTGTGGTCTGTTTACCGGCTCCTGATGATGTTCGATACCCATAAGTGTAATGGTTAGCGGTATTTCCTGTATCCGTTTTCCTGATATTCTGAACGTGTACATCATAGGCTTATCCTCCAGAGTATTATTGTTATATGAATATAACAATAATTAGATTGAGATGTCAAGCTAAAGGCTTTATACTTGCAAATATAAAACAAATTTAAGGAGGTTTTTACTATGATTCCAGAAATCCGAAATGACAACGGCATTGAAACACTGTATGTGAATGACAAGCCCTTTCTTGCACTCAGCGGCGAAATCCATAATTCCAGTGCAAGCAATCTTGATTTTATGGAAAAAAATGTATGGAGCAACTTGAAGGATCTGAACATGAATTCTGTCATTATCCCCATCTACTGGGAGCAAGTTGAGAAAAAAGAAGGGGTATACGATTTTTCACTTGTTGAAGGGCTGATCCATCAGGCAAGGCAAAACCATATGAAACTGATCTTCCTGTGGTTTGGTCTGTGGAAAAATGCGGAGTCCATGTATGTTCCCGGATGGATGAAGAAAGATACTGCCACTTACTTTCGCGCCAAAAAAGTAACCGGGGAACCACTCAATACCATATCACCGCTTTGCGAAGCCGCCATCGAAAAGGATGCCTCCGCTTTCCGTTCACTCCTTCGATTTATCCGTGAAATTGATGAACAGGAAAGCACCGTGATCACCATTCAGGTTGAAAATGAGATCGGGCTTCTTGGCACGGAACGCGATTACAGCAATGCTGCAAACGAAGCCTTCGAACAGGCGGTTCCTGAACACCTGATTTCTGCTCTTGGTCTTTCCTGCGGAACATGGAAAGAGGTATTTGGAAAGGAAGCCGAAGAATCTTTTATGGCTTATTATTTTGCAAAGGCAGTCGAGCAAATCACAAAAGCAGGACGAAACGAATATCCCCTGCCCTGCTATACAAATGCATGGCTGAAGCAGTATCCATGGTTTGCAGGTTCCTATCCAAGCGGCGGTCCTGTAGTGCACATGCAGTCCATCTGGCGTGCAACAGCACCGTCACTCTTTACCTTCGCCCCGGATATTTATGTACCTTATGTGCCACAGATCTTAGATGAATATCATTATGAAGGAAATCCCCTGTTCATTCCGGAGGTGCGCAAAGATGCTGTCACGGCCTCTTACTGCCTGTATGCTTTTGGAAAACATCATGCGATCTGCTATTCTCCTTTTGGAATCGAAGAACTTGCAATGGATCCGGATGCCATTGATAAACCGCCGATGGAGGTGATGGTTGCCTTAAACATTGACCCTTCTGCCTTTGATATTGAAGGAAGCAAGGCATATCTCTCCCGTGTATATCAGTTAATGGAAGATATGAAACCGGTTTACCTGAAATACCGCGGTACTCCAAAGCTTCAAAGCTATGTCCGTAAATCCGAAACCGACTACGGCACTTTTCTGGAGTTTGAGAAGTATGACATCCAGATTGCTTATTCGCCGCGGATGCCCCGTAAACCTCTGGCTGCCGGAATGATCTATGAGCTGGATTCCGATAAATTTCTGATGATCGGAATGATGTCAACACTCACTTTTCGTCCGAAAGCCGGTGAAAACGTAAAAGTTGATGTCATTCATTTTGAAGAAGGCGAGCTAAAAGACGGAGAATGGATTCCGGGACGTACGTTAAACGGAGACGAAAAAATGTCTGTACGTTTTGGAGATATAGCACAGTGTTATCTGATAGAGCTTTATAAGTATTAAAACAGAAAAAAAGCCTTGCAGCCAAATATTCATTTTGCTGCAAGGCTTTTTGCTGTTATTCCCAAAAAGAACCGTTCCCTTTCTCACTCGCCGCAAATACTCTTTGTAATTTTCTCTGCGGGGCGATTCCATAAAAAGGACACGATGTATCCCACAATATAAATAGGGATAAATGTTGTTGCCATACCGATGAAATACGCGATGAGCGGTGCTTTCTCCAAAATACAGATATTGAAATATGAAAGGATCAGGCAATTGATCAAAACATATACCAGATTCACAATGACATTGATGCATAATCCAAATGGAAGTGTATCGGGTTTCGTTTTACATGCCAGGGCAAAGCTGATTCCCCATTTTACGGCAGGCACTGTCACACCAACAATAAAGGAAATGACATATGCGATCAAAAAATTGATGCCCAGCAGCTGTGGAATCACGGTATGGATCGCCAAAAGCTGTGCTGTGAGTGAAATAGATAATGCAATCGGAATATTCATGATCAATGCATTTACCGCACGATATTTAAAGCTGTTATTCATAACGTCGCTCTCCTTTGTATTTAGTCGATTCCCTTAAATGTTTTCTCTTTGTATCTGATGATCTTCTTTCCAACGATCTCTCTGTTTTCGGGATTTATGAAAAATCCGCCCTGTGTATGAGCAATCTCTTCCAGATGTCTTGCCCGGCCTTCCACTGTTGTGCGATCCTTCAATAATCCGTTTTCCTGAATCACAAATTTCCATTTTCCGTCTTCTGTCTTTTCCAGAGTTCCGCCTGCTCCGCATACCTGGCACTCAATCGGATAATGCAAGCCATCCCACTGCATCTCTCCCAATGCAAGTGCATTTGAATGGCAGTTCGGGCACCATCCCATATCCTCATCCCCAAGCCATGTGCGGTTTTCCGGCGGTGTCATTACCGCTTTGATGATGTTTTCACCCATTTTGTGGGCACGCTGGATCAACTCATCGTCAAGGAGACACTGGGCAGGACCCGGCACTTTCGTTGCCAGTATCATGTCAACTACCTTCATGTCTGTCGTAAACATTGTTGCCTGCAATCCCTCCAATGCCATAGACTGCCATGCACGGGTCGATCCACCGACAGAGATCAATCCTGCCACACGGTCTCTATGCTCGATGGCACCGATCGTCTCAAGAAATGCTGTCTCATAGCTTAAGCTTCTCTGGGCAAACGCCAGATATTCTGCCGAGGGCATTAAGTCATATGTGGGCACGGAAAAAATAACCGCGTCCTGATTTAATAAAACATCCATGATCTTCTTCTTGTCATCCTTGTCATCCAGAACGCATCCAACATTTTTCCCCTGAGACATTCCGATCGTACAGGAAGTACAGCCGGTACAATCCAGAATATGATAATCTCTCAGATTGATCATCGTGACCTCTGCACCAGCCTCTTCACATGCGATCAAAGCTTCTTTCAACAGAATCTCACTGTTACTGTTTTTCCTTCCTGCTGTAACACCCATTACCTTGATACTCATTTGTTATCCTCCTTTGAAATGATGATTGTTTTTTCTTATGCCGTTTCATTTCGTGATATAAATATAACATGTCGATTTTTTGCAAACATCCAACAATAATAGAAGAATCCGCAAAAAATAGTATATATTTTCCTACAAATGTCTGATAGAATTTATGGTAGCAATCATTTCACGAAAGGGCTTGCATATGGCTTATTTATCAGGAATCATCGAAGAGATCAAAAAAACTTTCCATGTGGAAATTCATGGAAACTGTCAGGATAGACATACAATTGACGGAATACGGTTTTTGACAGATACGGATGTAGCTATTTCCTACTTATCACCAAATATCCTGTATCTGGCTTCCTTCTCAAAATACGGAAGCCAAATGCTCTATGGCGACATACTGTTTATTGATTGTCAGGAAAAAACACCGGTCTCAGACGCTCTTTCTATCAGCGAAGAGCTGGACTTGATCGAATTATACAATGTGATCGAAGATGTCCTGCTTTGCTATCAGCAGGTCGAAATACACAAGCAAACACTGTTTCGTGCCTTACATAACGGGCTGGGCTTAGATGCCTTGCTGCAAACAGCCTACAAATTCATTCAAAATCCCATTGTCCTATGTGATAGCAGTTACTCCGTCCTCTCATCCTATCCCGAGGTGAGCGATGATGTTAATTTGGAGATCCGTAATCACAGGCTTTCATTAAAGTCCGTGTTTTCAGAAAACATGAAGCACAATCGGATCACGGATCACATCTACCACTCCGTTTATCCTTTTGCCACAAAGGTCGACGACTATCCCTATGACTGGATCTTCCAAAGCGTAAGGATCAAACGTGCTGTGATTGGTTATGTCTGCATCCGATGCATCGAACGGGAATACACCGACGCGGATCTGGATCTGATCCATTCACTGACACAAATGATCTCCATTCAGTTACAAAAGGATGACAGTTATCGCAACCCTCAGGGCATCAAATATGACATGTTCTTAAGAGATCTGTTTGCCGGTCACTTCGATAGCGAAGAAATAATCAGAGAGCAGCTATCCTTTTTAGGGCTAAAACCAGGCAGCTACTATTATCTGGTTATCTGCAGCTTCCGCAATCCTTCGATGAAGCTTATGGCTGATCACTACTATATACAGCAGCTGTCTTTGATCCTGCCGGACAGCATCACCGGTATATTCGGAAATCGTTTCGTCACCTTAGTAGCTACTTCTGAGATGAGGACTCTGATCGAAAAACAGGAAAGCAGACTGGAAACCTTTCTCACGATGAATCATATGATCGCAGCTGTCAGTTATCTGTATGATACACTCAAAGACAGTTCTGCTTACTTTGCACAATGTAACAGTCTGATCTTAAAAAAACTTGTCACTTACAGTGAACATCCGATCATCTATTACCGTGATCACTATTTCTCACAAGTGGTTGATGCCTTACAAAACAAGGAACTCGTATCTGCCTCCATTCATCCGGCCATAAAATTTATGCAAAAGCACGACAAAGCAAACCATACTGAATATCTTCACACACTGGAGGTATTCTTCGATAACAACCGCAATGCCCAGGCAACTGCCAATGCCCTCTTTATTCACAAATCGACCCTGTTCTACCGATTTGATAAGATGCGGCAATTATTTGGCATTCATTTGGATGATAAGGATGCGTTATTCTCATATGAATATTCGCTGCGGCTGCTGAAGATCCTGTTTCACGAGATCTGGCAGACAGGCTCTCCCATCGAATAAACGGAAGAGGCAGTTTGTGTTTTTTACGTTTTCTCTCTTTTCAGCAATGTGCTGATCATCAAGGTCAACAAAAGCCCCAGCACTCCGATGGCGATTGCCACGAGAAATGCCATTTTGTAGGCTCCGGTCTGTCCGTAAATGTTTTTCATCGTCACCGGTCCCAGGTAACCCGCTGCGGCAAAACCGATGAACATGATACCGTAATTCACACTGTTGTTTTTCGTTCCGAACTGGTCAGCAGTAAAGCCCGGATACACGCCCATAAATGTTCCAAAAGCGATGCCGATCATTGCGATCCCGGCAAAAAACAGTACCACACTGCCTTCCCTGCAGCAAAACAGACAAAAAAGCCCTGCTACCTCTACCAGACATCCGAGCGAAAGCGTGTGGATCCGTCCGATGACATCGGAGAGACGGCCTGCAAGAATTCTTCCGGACGCATTAAACAATGCCAGAACGGATACAGCGGTGGCTGACAGGGAAACGCTCATACCGATCATCCCCTGGGCAATGGATGCAGCCTGTGAGATACACATCATGCCACTGAATGCACCGCACAATAAGATTGCAAGCATAATATAAAAAACCGGACTTTTTAACATCTCCTTCCAGTCCTTATCCACAGGGGCAGCTACAGCGCTGCCTGCCTGTGCCACGTAGCCCTCCGGTGCATAGCCCGGCGGACATTTCTGTACAAATAAAGACGCGCCGCAGACGATCACACCGAAAACGATTCCCAACACCTGGAAGGTACTTGTAATGCCAAGCTTTTCGATCAACACAGTGGCGATCGGCGGAAGGAGCACGGAGCTCAGTCCGTAGGAGGCGGTACAGATTCCTCCGATCAGCCCCTTTTTATCCGGAAAAAACTTCACAGAATTGCTGATCGTGCAGCCGTAAGCAAAACCGAGGCCCAGTCCTGCGATGATACCGTAGCCTAAAATGAGCATGCCCACACTCTTTGCAAATCCGGACAGGATGAGTCCCGCCGCAAACATCACACCGCCTGCCAGAAGTACCATCCGCGGTCCTAACGTATCATTGATCTTTCCGCCGGTGATCATCGTGACCGGTCCCAGCAGATTGGCTACCGTGAATACGATGGCCAGCTGTGCCGGTGTGATCTCTGTGCCTGTCACGCCTGACAGATGCACTGCCATCGGTGATGCAAAAATACTCCATGCATAGACAGATCCGATGCACAGATTGATCAGACAACTGGCAATAAGGATCACCCAGCGATTAACTTTCTTCATAACAATCCCCTTCCTTTGTAATAATACATATCATCTCCTGAATTTCCTGGTTTCTTGTCTCATAAATATAGAACATGCCCTGATATTCCGGGATCTGCGAGTACGCATACAGATAGCCCCGTTTGTGTCCGGGCAGGCGGCTGCACGCCTCTAACTGTTCTAAGAGCTCCCTTCGAAACGGCTGCGCAAAATGTCCCAACAGGAAATGAGAAAATTCGATGGTTTTTAGTTTTTCTAATGTTTTTCGATATTCCTTTAACGTCAATGTTCCTTCCAGAAACAGACACATCTGCGGAGAAATGGCATCTGCTGCCAAAAGCAGCTGCTTTTCCGGCAGCAGCACACCAAGGCTCCCCTTCGTATGCCCGGGAAGCGCAAGGACCTCCGCGTGGATACCGCCCAGATCAAAGGTATCGCCCTCCGCTAACGGCAGCAGCCGCTCCTTTGGCAGAAGTTCAAATGTATGCCCGGTAGCCGCTGCGTATTTTTCGCAAAAATCCGTTCCAAAAAGCTCCAGATCCTCAAAGCTGCAGTACACCTGATCAAACTGCGTGTTTCCCCCGCAGTGATCCGGATGACAATGGCTGTTGATAACAAGTAACGGGAGCTGCGTGATATGTTCCACATAGCTACGCAAATCTCCCGCTCCCATCAAGGTGTCGTAGAGCAGCGCCTTTTGCTGCCCTACGACTAATGTTGCAAAATTTCCACAACCGTCCTGTATCTGATATACATCCGGAAACGGTTCTGTGTGATTGAGTATGATTTTTTTCTGTTCCATTTTATTTTTTACTTGAAATCTGTTCCGTAGCTTCACAGCTGCTTTTAACGGTTACTTTTGCTTCCTGCTGCCCGGACTGCAGAGATCACGACATTTCCCTTGATCTCAGAAACCGGGGCCCCTCTGGAGCAGTCACAGACAATGCTGTTGAAGCCCTGCAGCATCGGTCCATAGGCATCTGCATGCCCAAACTGCTGGATCAGCTTCACCGCTGTATTTCCCACGTTCAGATCCGGCCAGATCAGCACATTGGCCTTTCCTGCCACCTTGCTCTCCCTGGTGACCTTTTTCGCTGCGACAGCCGGAACAATGGCTGCATCCAGCTGAAATTCTCCGTCGATATTCAGATCCGGTCGCTGCTCATTGGCGATCGCCAGAGCCTGTGTCACCTTGTCGATCAGCTCGCCCTGTCCACTGCCGAGCGTAGAATAACTGATCATTGCACAGCGCGGCTCCCAGTCCAAAAGCTCATGTACCGTATCACATGCAGAGATTGCAATGCTGGCAAGCTGCTCCGGATTCGGGTTTGTGCACACGGCACTGTCACCAACTGCAAGCAAAGAGCCTTCGCTTCCCTCATATCCGGGAATATCACACAGGCCAATGCTGGAGATTGTGCTGATACCGGGTTTTAATCCGATGATCATCTGTCCTGCTAAAAGCACATCTCCGGTGGTGTTGTCGATTCCTGCAAAGGTAACATCTGCATCGCCAATCTTTTGCATTGCCATCGCAAAATAGAGGGAATCCTCCATACGGCGTCCAAGTGCTTTTTCTTTTAAGCGCGTATCCTCCAGTGCAACATACCGTTCGATCACGCTGTTTTTATACGCCTCATCGTGGATATCCACGATCTGAAATACGGATACGTCATAGCCTCTTTCTGCAGCGAGTGCTTCCAGCTCCGCTGCATTTCCAACCAATACAGGGATGATGTAACCCTCTTTTCCGGTCTCATAGGCCGCCTGCATCATCTTTTCATTGGCTGCTTCCGGAAACGCGACTTTTTGCGGATCCTGTTTTGCCTTTTCATAAATTTTATCTAAGACACTCATAACAATTATAACTCCTCTGCTACCACATCTACCAGCTCGGCGATGGTTGCGCATGCGGATGCATCCTGTAAGGTGATCGTTGCATCCAGCTCGTTCTCGATCTCTGCAACAAGCGCTACCATCTGTACAGATGCGCCGCCCAGGTCGTTCTTGAAGCTGGTCTCTAAAGACAGCTCTGCCTCGTCCTTGTTGTAAGAAATTGCTACTAACTCGATGATCTTCTGCTCTAATTCTTTACGTTCCATTGTGATATACTCCTTTTCTTTTTTATTATTTTTTAGTCTTCCACAAGATCGAACACAACCGTCTTGTATCCGTCTCTCTGGTAAATGGCTGCCTTTACATCCACGGGCAGCTTGTCTGACAGCTCATTTCTCTTCTTTTTGTTGATGCCGCGGACAACTGCGTTTAATCTTGAGCCTTCCTCCAGTTCTACTTCACCGTAGGCATACTTGCCCAGCGCTTTATACTCCGGCTTTGTGGAGAGCGCCGCAGGCATAACGATGGAATGGAGCTTCGCTTTTCCGCTGATCTCAACCCATTCCATATCCCAGCCGCCGCATGTGTTACATGCATAGACCGGAGGGAACTCAACAGCTCCGCATTTCGCACATTTTTTTCCAAGGATCTTTCCCTCTTCCAGACCCTGATAGAACTTCTCTACTACTTTTTCTAATTCGATACTCATGCTCCTTCACCTCCTAGTCCAGTGTTCTGATGATGTATGTACAGATATTCTGTGCGCCGCCGTAGCCGCGAAGCATCGTTGTCTTCGGAAGCTTCTTTACCTGTCCCTCACCGGCTTCACCGCGCATCTGCTTCACTGCCTCATAGAGGTCTGCCAGACCGGATGCCGCATGTGCATGTCCAAAAGAAGTTCTTCCGCCGTTGGTGTTGATGGGCTTGTCTCCGTCATAAGCGGTACGTCCGTCACAAATATATTTCCAGCCCTCACCATAAGGAAGGTAGCCTGCGATCTCCGCAGAAACGAGATGGGAAGTAATGATAAAGTCATTAGCGTAGAACAGATCCAGCTCTTCGGGCTTCACACCGGTCACTTCGTATACCTGACGAACAGCTTCCTCCGTTGCACGAACCTCAAAGTGAGGAGTCGTTGCCTCGCAGGCTGCACAGCCTACACCGAGTACCTCGATGGGCTTGTGGCTCTTGTTACCCATATATTTATCAACCATATCTGTCGCACAGACGATCACGGCTGCTGCTCCATCACACTTGAGCTCGATGCCTCCGGCTCTTAAGAAATCACCCATCTTCGGATTGTAGGGAGATCTCATATAATCCATCACATTGTCAAAGCCTTTTTCCTTTGCCAGCTCCTCATAGGTCGTGCGCTCGATGGCAAGGGGATTTACAGAAGCATTTCTCCGGTTGTTGATGCACATCCAGTTTAAGGTATCGTCCATCTGCTCGTCCGTCAGATTTCTTGTTCTCTTGTACCACTCTGCAGCGTCATCGTAGATCAGCTCCTGTCCTGCCATCAGACTTCTCGTATAATTTCTGTCATACAGCCATGCAGTTGTCTGAAGGAACTTGTCCATGGTCATTTTTTCTCTTGCATACGGATGATTGCCGATGGCAAGACTGTCACCAAACTCTACACAGCCTGACAGCACACAGTTATATTTTCCGGATGCCACTGCATTCACAGCTTCTTCAATTGCATAATATCCGGTACAGCATGCCTCTGAATGATGAATGGATGCTTTTCCCTTCATACCGAACCAGTTGGCGATCTGGATATTCGGTGTCAGATAATTCGATCCATTCAGGGGACTTGCTTCTCCGTGAAAATAAAAATCTACGTCCTGCGGGTTGACACCGGCATCTTCCATTGCCTTTAACGCCGCATATCCAAACATTTCTCCCTCAGTCAGACCGTTTGTCTCCTCTTTATCCACGGTGTACATAAATGGTGTACAGCCAACACCAATGATAGACACGCTTCTTGCGTATTGATTGATTTTTGTTTGATTCATGGTTTCTCCTTTCCTTTTTGCCCTCAATTACTTACTGCATAAAACCTTCGCAAGCTCCATGACCGGCTTTTCGATGAGAAGCGAGGTCACAAGTCCTACGATATGAAGCACCGGATAGGTTTTGATCCAGATCATCGGAAGCTCTGCCACCGGTCCTACATTGATCAGTGCGATCGTAAAGCTGATGATCGTCACAAAGATCGCATTGATGATAAACACACGGATCAGTTTGTGCAGGCGGCTGCCCGGCTTACAGCCGAGCCCCTCTGCCACTGTACATCCGATCTTTTCCACCGGAATGATCAGTCCTGCGATATAGTTGATGGAAAATGCCTCAAACATTCCCACCAGATAGACCGAAGTTTCCGTAAATCCGCCTGCAAGGATCGTTGCTGCCGAATTGATGACAAATGCAAGGATGATATCCTGGATCAGGATCATCATCTGTATCTGTTTCTGCGTCATATTACTCTCCGATCTCCTCCGGCGACCACACCGGCTTTCCTGTATATTTTTTTGCTGTTTCCTGTCCGCTCAGCACACGAATCGCGCCTGCTGCCATCGCTTCCAGCTCAAACTCACCCGGATATGCATAGACCGGTGCGATCCAGGAACAGCTGTCTGTGATCTGTTTTACCAGATCCTTGTTATGTACCATACCGCCGCCAAGAAGGATACCGTCCACCTCTCCGTGAAGCACGGCCGCCATGGCTCCGATATAGCGGATGATCTGATAGATCATCGTATTCCAGATCCGTGCACAGGTCTCATCGCCCTCTGCAGCCTTCGTGCTCACCTCTAAGGCATCTGAGGTGCCCAGATGACTCACAAAGCCACCGGTCTTGGTGGTCAGGGAAAGTGCTTCCTTCTGATCGCCGCATTTGTATGCATAACGGATCATCTCTGCCGCCGGAATAGAACCACAGCGTGTCGGTGCCATCGGACCCTCACCGCCGACGATATCATTTCCGTCGATCATCTTGCCCTTCTGATGCGCGGAGATGGAAATACCGCCTCCGATATGGCAGACGACATAGTTTTTATCCTCATACTTCGCACCATTTGCCTCACTGTGTCGGATCGCAGTTTCTTTGAGGTTCAATGCATGGAGGTGTACATTCCGGTACACCCCTTTGATGCCTGTCATCCGCGCATATAAGCACAGCTCATCCGTATCCGGCGGATTGACTACAAATGCCGGCTTGTTGTACTGAACTGCAAATTCATTGGCAATCTGGGAACCCAGCTGCGCCGGGTGCTGTACACCATTCGCACCCTTGACTGCGTGGGATAACAGCACCTCATCCACCTCGTAGGTTCCGCCTTCCACTGCTAAAAGCCCCCCGCCGCGTCCGACAAAAGCATCGATGGTGGAAAGATCGATCCCTGCTTTTTCAAGCTCCATTAAGATCGTCTCTTTCCGATACGGCAGCTGATCGCTGATCGTGGCAAATTCCTTTAATTGATCCGCGTCATGGGATACATTTACGGTAAAAATCTCTGTTTCTCCCTCAAAGCATCCTACCTTTGTGGAGGTAGAGCCGGGGTTGATCGTCAAAATTTTATATGCCATAGCTTTTATTCCTCTTCCACTGCAGCGATATACTCAGCAACACTCTCGCCTGCCATACGTCCGGAATTGACTGCAAAGCCCATGGTATTTCCGGGCAGTGTAAAGTTGTAGCTGTCTCCGTAGATCGTGTTTGCATCAGAGCCTGCACTGTAAAGTCCCTCGATCGGGTATCCCTCGTCGTTCAATACCTCACAGTACTTGTTGATGCGCACGCCGCCAACGGTTCCGTAAGCTGCCAGATAGTATTTTCCAACGAGATATTTTCCTTTTCCGGTGATGGGATGTAAGAATTTCTGATCCTTGTGGAATTTTTCATCGACACCCTTCTCACAGAACTCGTTGTACTCATCGATCGTATCCTGAAGTACCTCTGCGTCAATACCGAGCTTGTCTGCCAGCTCCTCGATGGTATCTGCCTCAAAATATGCCTCGTAGCCCTGCTCAACAGCAGTCTTTGCCTGAGCGTCAAAGCCTAAAAATGCATCTGCGGGATGAACGATATCCATGATATCGGGACCGTTTTTCTTGTATTCCTTCAAAATACCCTCATCCATGATGCAGTATGCGTAATTTCCGTGCTGAAGGGCGATGGCATTTCCGGTGTAGGTGGTATTTCCCATATAGCCCTCGTTCATGAAACGCTCACCGTCCTGATTGATCAAAAGGTTCGGCTGACGAAGAACCGCATCCAATAAGAACCAGTTTAAGTTATCAGGCAGCTGATAGATTGCCTCGATATTTGCTCCGAATTTTGCAGCGCCGACCTCCCACATCATACGCAGACCGTCTCCGGTGATGCCCGGGATCATGAAGGGGAAGAAATCCTCTGCGAGGTTCAGACCAAACGCTTCCTTGATCATCTCCTTGTTGTTTCCGAAGCCTCCGGTTGCCACGATGACTGCTTTACCAAGAACCTGTACTTCATTTCCATCCTTGTCCACGCCGATCACGCCGCAAACCTTTCCATCGTCTACCACGAGCTTCTGTCCTGCAGTCTCTAAAAGGATCTCACAGCCCAGCTCTTTTGCACGCTCGGTCATCGCCTTGATCATGGCTCCTGCCGCACGGGGTCCGATGACGCCGTTCTCCGGCTTTACGATATGCCAGGTTGCCTCTGACTCCTTGAAGTAACGGAATGCACCGGCAAATTCCACACCCATGTTCTCCAGCCACTCGATGGTGTCTGCACTCTTGTTGAAATAGGTCTGCACCAGATCGCCATCCACACGGAAATGGGTGTAGGTCATATGAAGATCCAGTGCATCCTTGACACTGATCTCATTAAAATTCTCTCTCTGGATACGAGTGTCGATACCAAGAGGTCCCATACCCATGTTTGCTGCTCCGCCTGTTGCAGAGGACTTCTCAAGAATGATGCTCTTTAATCCGTTCTCTCCTGCGGTGATGGCTGCTGCCAGACCGGCGGGTCCGCCTGCTACGATTACTACATCTGTCTGTAATGTCTTCATCTGTCTGTTCTCCTTTACGTTTTTAATTATTATCCGAAGAGCTCTTTGCTCTTGCATACACACGTTTACGCTTTCCGACGGTTCTTGTAACGGTGGTTTCCGTCGTCTCTGTCCCCGTCTGCACTGCAGCTGTCGGCTCGCTCTTTTCTGCCGCCTGCACTGCAGCTGTCACGGGCTTCACTCCACCGGTCGCAGAACCAAAGCTGCGCCTTCTTCTTGCACCGGTTCGCTCCTTTTTCTCTGCGGTTTCTGCTGTGGTTTCTACTTTCGTTTCCACCTTTGCACCCTTGACGCGCGTCGGCTTGTTCGGAAGCTTCGGAAGCCTTCCGGAGGTCTTTACGACCGCACCTTTTTCACAGGTTTCCAGACATTTGCCACAGCGTGTGCAGTCAAAGCCGTCAATGACAGATACATAACCTGCCTTGCTCTCAATACAGTTTTCCGGACAAACCTCTGCGCAGGCGCCACAGCCGCCGCATTTTGCAGGATCAATATAGATCTGTGTCAGTGCCAGGCAGACTCCTTTTTTGCACTCTTTGCGCTTTGCATGGGCATCCAATTCGTCTGCAAAATTCTCGTACACGGACAGCACCGGTGCCGCCGCGTCATCGCCAAGTGTACAGCTCGTTGAATAAGACATGACCTCTGCAATTTCTTTTGCAAGGCTTACATCCTCATTTTTACATCTTCCGTTTGTAATATCCT
This sequence comes from bacterium, assembly GCA_028727105.1. GTDB lineage: Bacteria > Bacillota > Clostridia > Lachnospirales > Lachnospiraceae > W0P33-017. The sequence continues at coordinate 20,034 of JAQYOU010000142.1, read as the reverse complement.
CCACGATCTGTGAACACTGGTAAAGCCCTTCTCTGCAGAATACACATTTTCCACAGCTCTTTTCCCTCAGCTTCAGAAGCTCCTTCTTTAAAAGGTCAACCACACACTGTGACTCTGTGATCGTGTGGATCACACCGCTCTTGCCCCGAATATCCCAAGCGGTCTTACCGGTAAGACTTTCTCTGGAATAAAATTTGTGATCGATGACCGCTCCCCGCACATCTTCACGAAGCAGCGAGTCAAGCTGTGTGTCAGCAGACACCTCGGAAAGCTCTCCCTCATCCAATGCCAGCAGCACACCGGGCACTTCGCCGAGCAGCTTTGCCGCCATGGATGCCAGCTGATCCAGGCTTAAGAGTAAATCCTGACGGTGAGCCGTTTTGTTGACCATTCCTGCGTATTCAAATGTGAGCGGAAGCTTTACCATATTCGCATTGGCGGTCAGCTCCTGCTCGTTGAGCTCTGCGTCTGTCACAAGCACCGCTTCCTTTGCACCTGTCAGGACTGCTGCGATCTTTAATCCGGTGATCACGCCCGCAGGATTGGTATGGAGAAGCACCTTTTTTCTTCCGTCCGTATCAGAGTTATACAGTGCACCGACGATCTTTCCCTCAACCGGCTCCCATACGCCAAAGATCTCTTCTAAGGCATCTTTATTGATGGACTGCACCTTTACCAGTGCATCCGCCTGATTTCTCAATAACGCCATCTTATCGCACCTCTCCTTCCGCTGAATAATCGCTCCATAATCTATGCTTTGAAATACCAAATCTCAGGTCACACTGGAGGCACCGGGAAGCCTCTCCACAGATCTCTCCATCACAGATTCCTGCGCTGATGGGTGTCATATCATGATTTCTGTCCTCTACCGGAAGGAACTTCTCCTCTGCACGCTTCTTTCCTGCAAAGCCTTCCTCTTTTCCGATATACTGTGACGGCTCTTCTGTATCGACTAACACTTCAGAGATATCTCCGTCTCCGCCCAGGAATCTGTCGATCTCACTTGCCGCGTCCCTTCCGGAAGCAACTGCCTTGATCACCGTCTGTGTTCCGTAAATACAATCGCCGCATGCGAAAATACCGTCTACATTGGTTGCCAGTGATCCCTCGTTTGTGGCAATGGAATTTGCACGTCCTCGTGTGATTCCGCTATCTTCTGCAAGTGCTGTCCGCTGTCCGGTCGCAAAAATAACGGTGTCAGCCTCGATCATATGCTCGGAGCCTTCCTCCTTCTCGATGATCGCGCGACGGTTTTCATCGAAGGTAAAGCTCTTGATATTGCTGAACAATACGCCTTCCACATGATCGGTACCACAGATCTTCTCAAAGGTCTGTGCCGGGTGGATGATCACACCCTCCTCAGCTGCCTGTTCAATCTCTTCCTCATCTGCCAGCATCTTTTCACGGGCCTCCAGACACGCCAGATGGATCTCCTCTGCGCCCAGTCTGACTGCAGTTCTTGCACAGTCAAAGGCCACATTTCCGCCGCCGAGCACGATCACCCGCTTGCCCATTCCGGTCTCTTTTCCCATAGAGGCATCCCGAAGGAAATCCGTATTTACAAGCACCTGAGGAAGGTCATTGCCCTCCATCGGGAGGCGAACACCCTGATGGGTTCCAATGGCAAGAAGCACCGCATCAAACTCCTTTTTCAGCTCCACAGGCTGTTCTACACGGCAGTTTGTCTCGATCTTCACGCCCACATCACTTAAATATCCTGCCTCTTTCTCCACAACCTCTCTGGGCAGTCGGTAGGACGGGATTCCGTAATGCATCTGTCCTCCAAGAGCCGGATAGGCTTCCTTTAAGGTCACATCATGACCCTGTTTTGCCAGATAAAAAGCCGCTGTCATTCCGGCCGGACCGCCACCGATCACGCAGACCTTTTTGCCGGTCTTGGGAAGCATTTTACTGTTCTTCTTCCAGATGCTGTCATCCGCATGCTCTGCTGCGTAACGCTTGATGTTTCGGATAGAGACAGGCTCGTTGACCTCACCTCTTCGGCAGTTTGCCTCACAGGCATGGGCGCACACGCGTCCGAGACACTCCGGGAACGGCAGCTTTTCATGTACAACAGCGGTAGCCTCTGCATATTTTCCTTCTTTTACGAGACGCACGTAACGGGGAACATCCGTGTGAACCGGACAGATAGCCTGACAGGGGATCAGGGTGTCCTTTTTTTCAATCGGTGTGTAGTTCATCACATCGCGGATCGTTCCGGTGGGACAAACCTCCGCACAGGCGCCGCAAAATCTACAGTCCGAATCGGCTAACAGCCTGTCATGCAAGGTACCCACATATGTCTCCAGCTCATTTTTGTTATAGCCAAGCACACCGACGCCACGCAGATCGCTGCAGGCACGCACACATCTTCCACACAGCACACATCGGTTCATGTCGTGGATGAGCAGCGGGTTTGCATCGTTCATCTTGATTCCTTTCACCCGGGTGTGCATTCTGGTGGCAGATACGCCCATGTACTGGATCAGCGTCTGCAGCTCACAGCGTCCGTATTTCGGGCAGGTGGAGCAATCCTCCGGGTGCGCAGCCAAAATCAGCTCCATCGCAAGCTTTCTCGCATGGTCGATCTTTTCATTTGTTGTCGTGATGACCATGCCATCTCTCACGGTCAGCTTGCAAGACGGAAGGATTTCTTCTCCTCCGTCGACCTGTACCACACACAGACGGCAGGAACCAATATCCGGCAGATCCGGATGATGGCACAGATGCGGGATATAAACGCCGTTTGACAGCGCTGCCTCTAACACGTTCATCCCCTCATCAGCCGTGATTTGTTTTCCATCAATGGTAATTGTTACACTCATGGTTTCCCCTTTCCGTGTTACTGTTCACTCGTACCTCGTTCCAGTAACGGGCTTCCCTGCATTTGAAGATGCCTTGCGGCATGGCAGGGAAGCATCAACTCCTTCACACGTTCTCTCCACGCCCCGCAGCGAAGTGCGTGACGTGGGTAAACAGTAACCTATCCGTAACTTACAGTTCGTTCTCTCTTGACATTTTTCTTATGCAAAATGTATATTAGGTATAGATATATCGTAGCAAACGGGACCGACGAATTCTATCAACAATGATACGAGTTTCGTTTGTTATGCAACACTTTGAACAAGTTTTGTTGTTTATCCAAGAGGAAAAGATATAAAATGAACAAACAGGATCCGCGTGTAATAAAAACGCTCCGTCAAATTGACGAAGCATTCTTAAACAGTCTGAAGGAAACATCCTTTGAAAAAATAACGATTGAAATGATCTGTAAGAAGGCACTGATCAACCGTTCCACCTTCTACAAATATTACGAAGATAAATATGTACTGCTGTCCGATTTTCTTGACCGGACCTTATCGGAATTCAGAGAATATGCCAAAGTGGATTTTGTGATGGCGACACCCTATAATATCGACGGCGAGATCTACCAGTCGATCTTTCGGAATCTGATCCAGCATGTTTATTCAAAAAAGGACACCTACCTTGTTTTATGGCACTCAAACCTGAATCGAAATGTATGGCTGGAAATGACACAGATCATTCAGAAACGGATTTTAGAAACACTGAATTCCACGTCCGTCATCAAACCCGAAAACAAAATCTATCTGGATCTGTTTGCAACGCTTTTTGCTTCAAATTTAATGACAGAACTGGAGTGGTGGCTGAAAAATGATTCCACGATCACCCTTGATGATCTGATGAGGATCATGACCCGCAATATGAAACATGGGATCTTTAAAACATTCCGCGAATACTTTTAAAAACGGGGCGATCACTCGCCCCGTTCGCATATCTGCTCTTTGGCTTCCATAAAATACATGCCGGAATCAAAATCCTTAGACACACGCATGGCTTCCCGGTATCCGGTCCCGCAAAATGCCGGCGCAAGCTGCACACCGGCGTACATCAGCGCATCGCCGCCCAGAACATGCTCCTCCCTCTCGCCGGACAGCTTCACAAATTTCGCAGCTGCCTGATGCAGCAGGGAATCCTGACGGATGTGAACCGGTGCGATGGTGTTGATCAGATCTCCGAAATCCCGGATATCGTACTGGCGCTCTCTTCCGTAAAAATGATAGGTCTGCTCCGGATCCAGTCCCTTTGCGCGAAATACTGCCCGGGAAGCATTGGGATGCGCCAGAATCTGCATAAAAAATCCAACTGCCTTTCGCTGATCCTTGGAAACGGTCATCCACCGGATCTGATCGCCCTCGCTGATGCGGTAGAAATCCCCCCACTGCAATACATCCCGCCACTGCTTGTACAAAGAGATCTGTTCCTTCACGGCTTCCAGATCTTCTTTTTTCATATCAGAAAAATTGCACTCGTAGCCGCAGATCCCAAAGGCAGCCACATGAAAGCGTGTTTCCAGCGGTGTCCGCCGCAGCGTCTGATGATTCGGTGCACCTGATACATGCGCGCCGACCACTGACATGGGATAGCCATAGCTGTAGCCCAGCTGGATCTGCGTCCGGCAATAGGCATCCGTATTATCGCTGGCCCATATCTGCGGGAAGTAGCAGAGGATTCCAAGGTCAAACCGGTTTCCGCCGGAGGCACAGCCCTCAAATAAGATATCCGGAAAGCGTTCGGTCAGCACCTTCATACAGCGGTAAAGTCCCATCACATAGCGGTGTGATACCTCCTGCTGCCCTTCGGCAGGCAGCATGGAAGAATAGTAATCCGTAAAAATACGGTTCATATCCCACTTTACATAGGAGATATCGGCCGATGCAAACACACGGCTCATCTCCTCGATCACGTAGTCCTGCACATCCGTTCTTGTAAGGTCCAGGATCCGCTGGTTTCTGCCTTCCGAATGATCCTTTCCGGGGATCTGTATCGCATAATCCGGATGCGCTTCGTAAAGCCGGCTCTTCACATTCACCATCTCCGGCTCCACCCAGATACCGAAATCCATACCAAGTGCCCGGATCTTTTCGGACAATCGCTTCAGTCCGCCAGGCAGTTTTTTCTCATTTTCTGTCCAGTCGCCCAAGGACTGCGTATCATCATTTCTCGTTCCAAACCATCCGTCATCCACCACGAACAGCTCCACGCCGGCTTCCTTTCCGGCCTTCGCCAGATTCACAAGCTTTCGCTCATTAATATCGAAATACGCCGCTTCCCAGCTGTTCATGAGCACCGGACGGTTTTTGTGCTTCCATTTGCCTCGGACAATATGCTCTCGTACAAACTGATGCATCTGCCGGCTCATTCCTCCAAAACCATCCTTTGCATAAGTCATCACCGCTTCCGGTGCCTCGAATTCCTCCTCCGGTGCAATGGTAAAGCAGAAGTTCCGGGGATGGATGCCACAGCAGAATCTGGTCCTTCCATAGTTGTCCCCTTCCACGGCCTCGTAATGGTTCCCGCTGTAGATCAGGTTAAAGCCATAACACGCTCCTGTATCCTCCGTTGTCTCTTTGCGGCTTAACATCACAAAGGGATTGGCGCGGCTGGAGGACGTACCGGTGCAGGATTCATTCACATACTTTCCTGCCGACACCCTCACATCATGACGGTTCATCTCTCGGGCCCAGGCTCCGTGGAAGGTGGTAAACACATAATCACTCTGAGCCAGATCCAGCTGCATGCTCATGATGCGGTTCAGCTTCACCGGAGCCTGACTGTGATTGACAAACTTCGCGCTCCGGGTGATCACATCACATGCCGCGTAAACATAATAGTGCAGCTCCAGCGTCAGCTCATAGACGCTGTCTTTCAGCGTTACGCACAGATGCTCCACCTCTTCCTCTTTCCCGTAAGAGCCGGGAAGGGTACGAAATTCCTCTTTCCCGGATGTGATCTCTGCCTTTTCGTATAAGAAATCAGAGGTCGCACTTCCGTCTGCATGGATCACCTCTAAAAACGGCTCTCTGATATCGCCTTTTCCGGCGGCGGACATTTCCAGACAGAGATCCTCCAGAGACAGCTCCGGATGATCTGCACGGTAAATGCATGTATTTCCCGGCGGAAACATCCGTTTTTCGCCGATGGCTTCCAGAGAAGCTTCATCCAGCCGGATCCTTCGGCCGTAATATAAATGCTCCAAATGTCCGGTTTCCAACACGCGAAACCCGTAGGTTGTATGTTCTGTATCTAAAACAAAGCTATTGCCGATCTGTCTGATCACGATGCCTCACGCTCCCTTTTCTCTTTTACCTTTGCTGCGATCTCCTCCACTTTTTCCTCGGTCAGAATGTAACGCTTTCGGAAGATAAAGAAGGTGGCAACCAGTCCGATGATGGGGATCACGGTCATCGTAAACCGAAGTCCAAGCACCGATCCCTGCGCTGCCTCTACTACTTGGGACGTATCATCACTTAACCTGCAGATAGAAAGACAGATGGACGCGATCAGCGCAGCCACACCGGAGGCCAGCTTCACGACAAACGTCTGCATGGAAAAGATCACACTCTCGTCTCTGCGGCCATTTTTCAATTCGCCGTAATCCACCGTGTTGGCAAGAAAAACCGTCGTAAGAACAGTCTGGAATCCGAAGGCTGCGAAGATCAAAAATGCAGGGATAAACAACAAGTAAATATTTGTCATGTTTGTAAACATCAAAGCCAGCAGGATCCCATAACCGGCTGCTGCCATACCGATACTGGTGACAAATACCTGCCTCGCGCTGAGCCATTTTCGGATCACCGGGAAAAAGACCATCATCGACAGGATCTGGATCGCACCTCCAAACATGTTAAACAGCGTAAAGCTGTCGTACCAGTTAGCCCCGCCAAAATCATATTTAAAGAAATAGATCACCAGATTTGATGTAATATAGATCGAGCAGTTAATGAGCACGATCGTAATAACGATTGCCATTGCCTGATCATTATGCAATAGTGCAGAGAACATCTGTCGGATGGAGGGCGAATCTACATCCGCCGTTGATTTTTCTTTTATACTCAGACATGTGATCGAAATAAATATCACAAAGATCACAGCAATGATCAGTGCAAACATACGAAAACCATTTCGCTCATTTCCCTGACCGAGCAGATACACACATTTCATCGTGATGATCGTGATGAGCGCAGAGCCGACACCTGCGCAGGAACGAGCCAGCGTAGACAGCCCCTCCCTTTCTTTTCCACCCTCTGTAAAGGCCGGGATCATAGACCAGTAGGGAATATCCATCATTGTGTAGGTCACGCCCCAAAGTACATAAGTGATCGCTGCATAGGCTACCAGTCCGCCGCCATTTAATGCAAGCGGGGCAGCAAACATGAGATATAAGATCACAGCATTGATCAGTGTTCCGATCAATAGCCACGGACGAAATTTGCCCCATTTGGTTCTCGTTTTCGCCACCACAATGCCCATGATCGGATCATTGAACGCATCAAATACCCGGGCAGCCATGAGGATCATACCCATGGCAATGGCGCTCACGCCCAGAATATCCTGATAGTAATACAGAATATAACTTGCAGAGAGCATATACACCATATCTTTTCCTACTGCTCCAAGCCCGTAGGCGGCTTTTTCTTTTCCTGTCAGTTTCATCGTTTGATTCCCCCTTTTGCTTCATAAATACAACATGCTTTAGGGTCATGTGGTGCTTCACATTCCCGGTTTACGTTATGAATGAGATTCAGGTTTGCCTGCTTTAAATATTATTTGCACGCTTGCATGTGACTGTAAAATCCACACATACTGCATCCGCCTGCGCGCTGCGCACCGTCAGACGGATCTTACCTTCTTTTCCGTTCGTCTTTACATAGGTTCCACCCATGCCTCCGCTCAGAGCAATGAGATCCGGGCCGATCAGCTCGCCTTCGCCTTCCACAGATAACTGAACCGGCTCGTTATAGAACGGAAGTACATTTCCATGCTCATCCACCGCACGGATCCTGATGCACGCCACATCATAACAATTTGCTTCAGTTAAAGTCGTTCGGTCAGCAACTACCTGTAAGGACACCTGTTCCATCGGCTCCTTTACAACCGTTTTGACAACCTTACCGTCCTTCACCGCTTCGAATTTATAGCAGGTGGAAGCGCCGCCCCAGTCTCCGACATAACGGGTGTAAAGATCTGTCACCTGATCCAGCGTCATACGATAGACCAATAACAGCTTTAAGATCGTCGGATACAGATTCTTCGGAATATGATTCACGCCCCTTCGCGCCACGGTATTCAAAAGCTTTTTCACGCTATCCGCCTGCTTCTTTGGCATGTGCTCCTTTGTTTCCAGCACATCCCCGACAAAATCATCGATCAGAATGGGGCCATGGCTGATTTGCTTCCATGAAGTTTCTTCCTGTCGATACTCACGGATCAGCTGATCATTTTTGTACATCCGCACACTGTCCGCATTTGTAAAAATGTACAGATCCTCCCAGTTGCACGCCGGGTGCTCTCCGATATCCATGGAAGAACTGATCTCAAGCACCGGCTGATCCTCCTGCTGGCTGGCGTAAACGGCTGCGGCCTGTTTCGGATTCCGGAACATATCCATCACACCGTGATAACAGATGCGATCCCCACTGCCAAAATCCTTGTGGGTGTTGTAATCAAACATGCACCATGCAAAGCTTCCTGCGATGTCCCCCTGACCTGCCACTGCATCCAGCACATTTGCATGGCGAAGCGCATGCTCGGTCCTGCGTCCCTCACAGTCAAACGCCTTTGTCGGAAACATGTGTCCGTTATACTCACTGATCAGATAAGGCTTGCTGTCATCGGAAGTGACCTTTGCTTTCTTTTCACATCCCGGAAGGAGCCCATCATGGACAAAATCATTGTATGTGTATACATCCTCCAGCAAATTGCTCTTTTTGCTTGCCCTGACGCCGCCGGTCGGACGAGTATCATCCAGTTCGTGTGCCGCCGCGTTCGTGCGCTTATAAAACACATCGTCATCCACCGACTCATTGATACGCACGCCCCACAAAATGATGGATGTATGATTCCGGTACTGCCGCACCATATCCTTTACATTCTGAACCGCCTGATCCTTCCATTCCTCATTACCGATATGCTGCCAGCCGGGAATCTCGGTAAACACAAGCAGTCCCAGTTCATCACAACGATCTATAAAATCATGGGATTGTGGATAATGGGAGGTGCGGACCGCATTGACGCCAAGTTCACGTTTTAAAATCTCGGCATCTGTTTTCTGCGCAGATCCGGGCATCGCATAGCCTACATACGGGTAACTCTGATGACGATTTAAACCGCGGATGCGAAGCTTTCTTCCGTTCAGGTAAAAACCATCCCGTTTGAATTCTGCCTTTCGAAAACCTGTCGTTACAACCTGTTCATCCAGCACCTCTCCGGCTCTGCAAAGCTCTGTTTTCACCTCATATAAAACCGGATCATCCACATCCCAAAGTTCGATGTTCTGCAATGCATCCCTATCTGAAAACAGCATTCGGACCGTCTGCTCTGCTTCCTCTTTATTAGAAGCTTCCAGCGTTTGTTCTCCTAATAAAACATACGCTTCCTCGCTTTTTTTTCGGATCAACTGTCGAATTCTGACCGGTTCGTCCAAACCGGCAACTATTACTTCAGATGCCAGGGAAATCGGAAATGCCTGCGGCTTTACAAACACATCCTTTAAGTGCTTCTGATCAAAAATCTCCAGATATATATCCCTGTAGATCCCACCATAGGTCATATAGTCAATGACAAACCCAAAGGGCGGCACATTCAGACTTTCCCGGCTGTCCACACGCACCGTCAAAAGGTTTTCACCACCATAGCGCAGTTTCTCGCTAAGATCAACGGAAAAAGCCGTGTATCCGCAGTGGTGCTCTGCCACCTTCTCGCCATTTAAAAACACTTCACTGTCGTGGGCAACGCCCTCAAACGTAAGTACAACATGCTTTCCCTTCCAGTCCGCCGGTGCCGTGAACACCTTGCGGTAACCACTGACCATCTGATACAGCGATTCATCAAAATAGTGCAGCGGAAGCTCTTTGCACGTATGCGGAATCCGAACATCTATCATCCCTTCCTCGTCATACGCATCCCGACACATACCTTCTTCAAAGCTTTCCGAAAACTTCCACCCGTTGTTTAAATAGATCCGTTCTCTCATATCCTCTCCCCTTCGTCTCAGTTTATCGATCATCACACTACCCAGTTACTGCATTTCTATGATCCCGTCCATCAGTATTCCCAAAACCTCATCCAGTGCCTCCGCGTATGAGATCTTGTTCATCGCAAGAATATCCCTCTGAAAAAACTGCTCCAGAGCCGCCTCAAACATCATTTTGAAGATCGGTATCCGGATCGGCCGGATGACCCCTTCTGCGATTCCCTGCTCCAGCAAAGCGATGGTGGTCTCCCATCCGGTTTCTAAACGATACTCCACCTTTTGATAGATCCTCGGATATTTTTCCTTTAGCTGATACAGCTGGCTGAAATCCAGCTCTCTGTAGCCCGCCGGCAGCACCACGAGAATGCTTCTGATCTTCTCTATCAAAGAAAGACGCTCATCTTCCACGATTGCACGCTCGCTTTCTTTAATCGAGTCAAACATGTAATCCACCATGCCATACAGTAATTCTTCTTTGTTAAGAAATACGGTATAGATCGTCTTTTTGCTGATCTCCAGCTGCCTGGCCAGATCATCCATTGTAAATTTCATTCCCTTTTGGTTGAAAACGACAATCGCAGCCTCTAAGATTTTTTGTTGTAATTCCATAATGCCCTCCGGAAACTTGGAAACTGATTTTATTTTTCTAGTTTCCTCAATAGTAACATCTTCCAATGATCCTGTCAATTTTACAAAATCATCTTTTTGTCTAATCTTTTATCCCAAAACCTGCCATCGGCAGCTTCTTACGGATGCATGGCAAAAAACCTATCCTCCGGAAATAGCTGCATTCCGGCTGATAGGTTTTCATATTCTCACAGTCTACGCGGTTTTGCTCCGACCTGTTCAGTTACTCTTATTCTATATACTGTTCTTCTATCTTGTCAGATCCTTCACCCACTTATATTTGCGGTAATGGTACATCACCCACGGGATCTTGCCCACCTCGTCCAGACAGGTGCATGCGTACACCACCAGCACCGTCCAGTTGAAAAAGAAGGTGCCCGCCGCAGCCAACGGGACTGCAATGCCCCACATACAGACCGCCAGGCTGTACATGTCAAAGAGCGTGTCCCCGCCTGCCGCAAAAATGCCATTGATGACGATCGTGTTCACCGTTCGACCGATCATATAAAAAGCCATGATAACCATCATCCCGATCAGATACCGGTTTGCCTGATCGGTCATCTTCACGAAGCCGGTAACGAAGGGCGTGACGGCAAGCATAATTGCCGTAGACAAAAATCCAGTCAGGAAAGATATCTTTACCAGTCGGTCTCCATACTGCTTCCCCTTTTCCAGCTGACCGGCGCCCAGCTCATTTCCCACCAGGATCCCGCCTCCGTTGGCAAGACCGTTACACAGACAGCACACCAAATCTCTCACTACCGCAGCGATGGAATTCGCCGCTGTGGCATCTGTTCCCAAATGTCCCATAAATGCGGAATAAGAAGTAAATCCGACACCCCAGAACAGACTGGCACCCAAAAGCGGGAGCAGACATTTGCGAAAGTCCATGGACAGCAGCCGGTTTCTTTGGAGCAGGCCGCTCCAACGGGGATGAATGTAGCCCTTTTGAAAGGAATAAATGACCACCCATATCAGTTCCACCACGCGGGCGATCAGTGTTGCGAGAGCTGCGCCCTGCACACCCATTGCCGGCGCACCGAACAACCCAAAGATAAATACCGCGTTTAAAACAATGTTGATGATCACCGCTCCGGAGCTGACGATTGCCGTCTGCAGTGCATGCTCGCTGACCTTCATGATCGCCAGATAACACTGGGAGATACCGGTCAGCAGATACGACCAGCCTGCCACCCGAAGATAGCGGATACCGATCACGATCAGCGCTTCCTCGTTCGTAAAGATCAGCATCAGATATCTGGGGAAAAAGATACATCCGATGAAAAATAACAGTGATGTTACGACACTCAGCCTCAGTCCGATACAAAAAATATCATTCACTGCCTTTTCGTCTTTTTTTCCCCAATACTGGGCACCTAAAATTACGATCGTCGACACGATTGACATTAACACCATGTTCTGAACAAACTGGATCTGCGTCGCCAGTGACACCGCAGACATGGAATCCTGCGTCACGCGCCCCAGCATGAGCGCATCCGCTGCCGCCACCGATGCAAGCATCAGATTTTGCAGCGCGATAGGTGCCGCCAGCCATAGCAGCTTCCTCCAAAAAACAGGGTCAAACGTTCTCTTATCCTTCATTCGTATCCTCCACCCGCAGGCCCATAGCGTCCTGCATGGCCTGCTTCATTTCATTAACATTGATCTAGATCAATCTCTGTTTTTTCAATTTATACAGTTCTTCCGTGGCAAGCCTTGTTTTTGCAACCACATCCCCCTGATCCTTTGGAAAACAATAAAACTGCTTCTCAGCAGTACCAATGCTGATCACATCACCGATCTCATACCAGTAAAAATCTGAATATAAGCTGTAAGACGCTTCGGGCACCTGACGATAGCTGAGTTTTCCATCGCAGCCGTCAAGCCGGAAACCCTCTGACGTATGCACGAGTCTGCCCTCTCCCACCTCATACAGACAGTTCGTATTGACAAGCATCGAAATATGTACCGGAAGATCCAGCTGGTAGGTTCCATCCAGAATCTCCTTTCGCACGCATTCCCGCTCCCAGCGATACCAGTCCGGAATGTGGTTAAATTCTGTTTCACCTTCCACGGCCTGCATATATCCATATTCCGTCAGTTCATAACGTTTTCCGCAATGGCCGCACGAAAGGAAAACGCCTTTCCCAAGCATCTTGCCTTCTGTCTGGCAATGCGGGCATTTATAAAGTACGCGATTCAGATGGTCCGCACGAAACGGTTCCCTGATGCAGACTTTGTTTTCCTGCTGCCATTTGAAATGATCAAAAGAAAACTGTTCTTTCAACACTTCATTTAACTCCTCCACCGTCTTCTCCCGGATCTCCTCAGGCGACAACAGATACTCCATCTCCGCAGAAATTCTCACTTTGCGGACCTGCAGTCCATTATAAAGCGGATCCCTGGAAAACGCACCGTAGGAACGGATCATGATCACCGGAACCTGAAGCAGCTTCAGACATTTTCCCATACTTTCCGGAAGCTCTGTTGCCGTCCCGTCAAAGCTATAGCTTGCCTCCGGATACATGACAATGGAGCTTTCTAATTTTTTTGTCGCAAAGATCAGATCCCGCACCAGCACCATGTCCGTCATGAACTTCTTCGTAGGAATGCACCCAAGATGTCTCATGAGCCAGTTTTTTCCCACAAAACCATCTACGGTACAGACGATCTGATAAGGTCTGTCCCAAAATAAGCGCGCGATCATTCCCAGATCGATAAAACTGGAATGATTCATCAATATGAGGCAGGGTTCGCCCTTCTTCAGCTTTTCCATTCCGATCTTTGTACACTGAAACCCCTGAAAAAGCATCCAGAAAAAAGATAAAAATCCCAACAGAAAACGCAGGAATGTGCTCTGTTTCATCGGGCTTTTGTGTTCATAGGGTGTTTCCCGAAGCACCTGTTCGTAAGCCATTTGTCTCGTTTGTATTTTCATGACAACAATCCCCGCTCTTTATGTATTTGATGTATTTGATGTATTTGATGTACTTAATTTGTATGAAATACCTACTATTGTTCCACTCTATTTCTCACATGTCTGTATACACTTTTCACATTTATTATTTTCAATCAAACGCACGCGTTTATTACATCAATTCATAATATGCCGCCCGTCCATTTCCAACAAGTTTAATCCGGCCCTTATCAGACATTTTTTTCAACAAACGATAAGCTTGTGATGGCGTAACATTTAATAATTCTACAACGTTATCTCTTGTAATCCTTCCACCTTGCTTCTGTATTAGTTCCATAATCCACGCTTCATATTTCACCGCATCAATTCCTGTCTGACGAACATATCCTACGATATTATCCTGTTCTTTATATACCTTAGAACTAAGTATATAAAAGCGTGCTTTATTATTACCACTAGCATCAACCAAACCAGCTTCAACCAACTTTTCGACAACTGCTTTCGCACGTATTTCCCCAATATTTGTTACCTCTACAATTTCTGCAATTGTTAACCTACGCTGGCTTTGCAGGGCAGAAAGAATCAGTAACGAATTAATCGGCAGAGACCTTCCCAATCGACTCTCTTCATTTGAAATCATTTTTGTAAACGCCAAATCAGGCTCTGCTCTCTGAATAAACAACTTTACATATGTTGATGTTGTTTCTGAATAATCTGGTAACGGTCTGCCAAATACGATAGAACCTTCAAAAATTCTATCTATTCCTCTACCTGTTTTTTCCGCAAGACCTATTCTCTTTAAAGCATCTGCCAATACCGGATTACGCCCATGAGGCTCTACTGTAAGTAAGTTTTTTAAATTTACTCCCTCAATAAATCCTCCCGGACTACTAATTGTCAGCCCCTCATCTTCTATAGCAACTCGCACAGCCTGAATTACAGTATAATCTCTATGGCAGAAAGCATTAACTAAGCCCTCACGATATGCAGCTTCTGAGAACTCCGGAATTGGCACTCTAAATAATCCATATTCCATTTCTCTTTCCGGATTCCACGCTTTCATATATTCTTCAAACATTTCAAAAGTAGCAAGCAGCGGCTTTGATGTTTGTTCGTTTTTTCTGACTTTTGTTCCTTCAAGGACCTGAAATACAGCTTTCGCTGTAGGTAATAATTCGGCGATTCTATCCTCTTTTCCCAGCAACAACATTCCCGTAACTGTTGGATATAAAACTCCCGCTTCTTCCTTTACAAGTTGCAATGCCTTATCAAGTTCTTCATCCGTAAGCTCTAATAGCGTCTTATCACCTTTGCGATATTTGATGATATTGCGAAGTCTATCTCTCTCTTTTCCATCCAAATCATCCATAGTCGCGCCCAAAAGAATTTGCGCCGAATAATCAAGCTGACTGAGGCTAGATAATCTTCCTGGAATTTCATACGGATACATAGGAACGTTTTCCGGGCTTCCATCCGATTTCAAACGTCTTCTTTGTATCTTTCCATCCGATGTCGCAATAACCGTCTTGCTCATAGGAATTTGTATCTGCAGGATCTCAATTCCTTCTTCTTCGACAATTTCAGCACGCACGGATAGTGAAGGCACTGTTTTATTAGCAATCAAAGCCATAGCTCCATTCGGATCTCTGTGCTTTTTGTGCACACCAGTTATTTCACCGTTGTCTTCGACACCAAGATACAATACTCCTCCTTCAGTATTTGTCATACCAACAATTTCTGAAACGAGTTCTTTCTCGTCAAGACAGTCAATATCACTTTTAAATTCAATTGTAAGCGTTTCTTTTTTGGGTATCATTCTCATTGTCCAAACCTCCAATGACAATTTTATCACTTCCCGTGCGTTTTTGCAACAAAATAAACGCACGCGTGTGTTTTTGCGTGCGTTTATTTTGTTATCCACTATCTCTATAACAAATTATTCAAACTCGCAAAGTTTGAAGTGCAAAATATTATTTTTCGTTCATTTTCTATGCATATCCGTATTAAAATATGCATGTTTTATTCCTATTCCATATCGTTCTGTCTGTTTTTAGTACCATTCCAGTACCAGTGCTTTTTTACATCATTGTATATGGTTCCACCGGCTTTCGGGTGTGAGATTTTGAAATATTAGTACCACGAGAAAGGATAAGTTCAGGTGGATGCTATGTGCTCATGCAGCCTTAACAGACATCTTCTCTTATTTTCTATTGGCACCCACCTGACAAATCCATTCTCATATATGCAATCAAGTCATTAATATGATAAGTAATATCCTCTTTTTTTACTCCAATGTTACACAAATATTCATTGTCTAAAGCAACATTAAATCTTACATAGCTATTCCAAACATTCGTAGATGCAAAAATACGCAATAAATTTCTATTCCCTTCCAACTCAAATTTATCAATTTTATCTTTAAGCTGTCGCATTTGAGTTAGGTATTCTTCATGTCTCTTTATCTTATATTGCAGATTATTAATCTCTGTATCAACATCATGCATGCTTTCTTTTGTAACATCGGTTTGCCCTATCAGCTTTTGCTTTCTACTTTCTGCATCCTCCAGCTGAATTTTCATAATAGAAATTTTATTTTCTGCACCACAATTTCCTTCTGTTCCATCCATATAATCTGATTGAGCCAAAAATTTTTCAACATCAGGTAATATAGTTGCCAACTCATAATATATCCTTTTTTTCTCTGCAAAATATTGTTCTTGCTTTTTATTTTTCATAGCTAATGATGATGCAACATATGCACCTATAAACGAAGTAATCGCTGTTATAATGGCAATAATATATTCCGTCATTTCTTATTCCTTTCTCTTTATAATAATCTTTTCATTTGAAGAAAAATATATCTTAGGATATACATTCCCAAATCCGTGCACTGTTTCTGAATATGCAACATATTCTTCATCAACTGAATCAATATCATTAAACTCAAGTACAATATCTGAACTTAAATGAGAATAAATCATTTTATTTATTTCCATTATATATTCTTTGACTTTAATTCCATTATTAAAATAGAGCATCTTGCATATGCCACCTGCACCAACCTGAAAATCTGTCAGTTGAATCTGCTTTTCCTTTTGCTCATTATTAAGTGATTTGACCATGATTTTGGATATCGGAATAACACCTCTTAACATACTAAAAATAGTACCTTCATCTTCATATATCAACTCATCCGGCTTGGCACTTTCAATAACCATTTTACTATGTTCATCATAAAGCAACTGACTAACCAACTCATTAGAAAGCAGTTCGCGTTCCCTCTCGTTCAATAAATTAAGTTGCAATTCCAAATAATCAATACATTGGTGAATCGATATTCTTTTGTTCATATCTTCAAAAGTAGCCTGCTCTATTAATTTATGTATTGGCTCTAGTGTAATTACATCACCAAAATTCTCTTTATTTAGAAAAATCTGAACATCTCCTCGTTGGTATTGTCCCCGAAAACCAATATTATCACCCTTCAATGCCATCCATAATACCTTAGCAAATAAATATACATCCGAAGGTCTAAAATCTAAGTCCAAATCAGTTTGCACATTCTCTAATTCTGGTGGCATTATTTTATATGGTCCTATTCGCTCATTAAATTCTGTAAGCCGTTCCTCTTCTTTTCCCCAATACAAACCAAAATCAGAAAGAACTAATCGTTCATCTAATATCAAAATATTTTCCGGCTTAATATCTCGATGTGCTCCTTTCCTCTCGTGGATGCATTGTATAATTCGTGCCAACTGAAGCATATCTACTATTTTAAGATATAAATTAGATGTGCGCGTAAGCTTATATGGTTTAGCTTTAGGCATCAGATACCATGCTTCATCCATAGTTCGAGGTATATCTTCAGGACATTTCTTATCGAGCACCTGCATTATGCCATCAATATCCTTCAACTCATTTAAAGCAATTATCTCGTTCTTAAACCTCTTATATCTTTTTTCTTTATCTAGACCTTCATATTCAAAAAATTTAGCCACCACAGGAAAATTCAATCCATTACCGGATAGAAGTTCGACTTCATACACAGCTCCATTGCCGCCTTTTCCAATAGACCTATTCTTTCTATAGAAGCCATACAATTCACCTATATATTTTTTCCTACCATTCATCTTCTGCACGCTTTCTTTCATATTCAGCTTCGCGTTTATAATTATCGCTAATTGCAAAATATATATCTGCGGTATAAGGATAACGTTCTTGTAATGCTTCCGCATTCTTTTGATATCTTTGATGTAATATAAGCTCAGATTTACCAGCATCAACCGTATGCACTCCGCGTTTGTTCTCTTCTGCCACCACATAGGCGGTTTTTAACGAATCTGTATAATATTCTTCTATAACCATGCGCACAGCTTCACACGGACTATAACCATCCTCGCCAATTGGTGAATATGCTAATAGACGACCGACCAAATTTCCAAAAAGTCTTTCCTGTTTCTGCTTAATTAATAATTCCCTGAATTTCTCCATCCATGCCTTCAAATTATCATATGTGACTTTTCCATCTTTTTCTGTCGGACAAAACTTAGCTTTATCAAAACCCGAATAAATCTTATTAGCCAATTCTCTCTTTTCTTCATCAACAGCTTCACTATCTTCAGCCTTATATATAATACTAACTAACAAAGCATAGAATGTTGGATCATCCTTCATAATCCTTTGAACACATTTCATCTGCTCCCATTCAAGTACATTTCTGCACATCCACTCTAATTTTGCTAATTCCGCACATTTTTCATCATCTTCTATAAATGCTTGTTGCAAAACATCGAAAATATCTTCAAGAAAATAATCTATTCTACCATTAACAGCATTCCCTTCTAGGTCAGATATTTTAAGTGTAGCTACATATAATTCCTGAAGAGAAATTTTATCTTTTATATGATACAATAATTCCAAATAGGTATGAAAGGAACCATATTTTCTACACTCGTCCATTGCCCATATTAACATATTATGTTCTGCATTATTCGATATATTTAATCGCAGATTTCTACTCCAATACATTTTCTTGATGTCCTCATCTACATTTGCAATAAGAGCATTTTCACAATTCTCTACAATTTCCAATGAAATCAAGTTTGTAAGAAGATTTTTATTATTTGATATACTTTTTACTCTTTCTATAATCTCTTTTAATTCAATTGCTCCTTTTCTATGTAAATACCTGACGTAGTCATAAACATATCTCCCCTCTTCATCATTTTTCATCAAAGCCAAAAATACATTATCGTCAAATACACCATCACAATAAAACTGTGCAAGAACTTCGCCCACTATTTCATATTCTTCCCTCACAGCCAACTGAATTAATCTATCTATCGAATAACCTTTTTCATAAAATTCTTTTATTCTTGCACCAATTTCTTCCTCTCTTAATATCTGATTTTTATCATGTATGTCTGCGCTTTCTTCTCTAGAATATGGAATAGGGTTCAATAACGGAAAATCATATGCATGTGAAAAAATATACAAATAATCATATATTTTTTCATCTACAATTATCTCATTCATTACACGCTCATGTTCACATAATACTTCTTCAGGCAAACTCCATTCTGCATCATCGAAATATCTATGTCTAAATATCTGATATCTAATTTTATTTTTTACTCTAATTTTTTCCTCATCATCCATTGACTTACAGTCAAATAGCAATTTTTCAAATACTTCCTTTTGAATTGATTCATCATACGAGCTTATATATTTAAGTATTTTAATCCAGCGAGCGGCATCAGAATGTGTATTATCAACGCACATTCGCAGATATTCAATATATGTTTTATTTACTTCAGACACATATAATTCATCCGGTTCGTCTATCTTTCTGTATTTAGGTGTATTCAGTGTTGAACATATTGAACTTGTCCCTTGTGGCAATTTAGACACAATAACATCCCAGGCATTTGGATATCGTTCAATCGCATTTCTTGCCATCTCAATTTTCTTTTCAACTGACAGTGCACTCGCATTAATCCAAGCACAAAAGACCACATCCAACACACCTTTAGGGCTATTACTTATACTATATTTAATATTATATGAATCTAACTTCCATAACCACTCCAAAGCTCTTGCAACATATTTCTTTTGTTGAATTAGTTGTTCTACAGCCCACAAAACATTGGTATAGTAATGTCGACTTGTCATGAAGTCTCCTTCCTTTTCTGCAAACAAGTCAATTAGTCCTTGGGGTGTCTCTACTTCCGACTCCAGTTTTCTTAACACACTCTCCGGAGAAGCCTCACACAATTCTGTTAAATATTGTGAAATATATCCCCACCTTTCTTTACTTGTAATCGTATCCAATACTTTTGAAACTATATTATCGATTTGCTTTTGTTTTTCTTCATGCCCCCTATAATATGCACGCATAATAAGAGTTCTTATCATCCCCTTTTTTATCGTTGGAGAC
>JAQYOU010000141.1 GCA_028727105.1 bacterium | reverse complement strand
GACAGAAAGATCCGTGAAGTATACAAAAAAGCACATCCGAGAGTATAAAAGACAGAAAGAGAGAACATTATGGAAAGCAGAGTAACAGGACACACAGGACTGATGGCACTGATCGGATCTCCGGTGGGCCATTCAGGATCTCCCGCAATGTACAACTACAGCTTCGAAAAACTTGGACTGGACTATGTGTATGTTGCATTGGATGTAAAAGAAGATCAGGTGAAGGATGCGATCGCAGCGATGCGTCTGTTCAAGATGAAGGGCGGTAACGTGACCATGCCTGATAAGACAGAGGCAGCAAAATATATGGATGAGCTTTCACCTGCTGCTCAGATCATCGGAGCGATCAATACGATCGTCAATGATAATGGGAAGCTGGTGGGACATATCACCGACGGAGTTGGATTCGTAAATAATCTGAAGGATCATGGCATTGAGATCAGGGATAAGAAGATCACGGTTGCCGGCGGCGGTGGAGCTGCAACGGCTATCCAGGTGCAGTGTGCACTGGATGGAGCAAGAGAGATCACTATTTTTAATAAAAAGGATGCATTTTTTGAACGTACGCTCCAGACTGCTGAAAAGATCAGAAAAGCAGTTTCTGGTATTGTGGTGAATGTCTATGATATTGACGATACTGCAAAAATGACTGAGGAGATAAAAACCAGTGACATTTTTGCCAATGCAACCATCGTAGGTATGAAACCGATGGATGACCAGAGCGTCATCAAGGATCTGACCGCACTGCGTCCGGGACTGGTAGTTGCTGATGCCGTGTACAATCCGGAGGAGACATTAATGCTTCGTCAGGCAAAGGAAGCCGGCTGTATCTGCGTGCCGGGCAAAGGCATGCTGTTGTGGCAGGGGGTAGCGGCATTTAAGCTGTTTACCGGACAGGACATGCCGGTGCAGGAAGTGAAGGAAAAATTCTATAGTTAAATAAGATGAAAAAAGAAGTGGTATCTCCATACGCTTTTACCCGATGCAGCATTGCGGCATACGGGCAACAAGTAGGGAGATATCACTTCTGTTATTTTGTTGAAATTTATGTTTCCTTCGCGAGGCTGATGATCTCTTCGCAGATCTGAAAAGCGGATTTGCCGTCTGTTTTGATGATGATATCAGCAGCTGCTTCATATTTGCTTCGGCGCTTTTCCATCAGATCAGAAATGAAGCCGACATTTTTGTTGTTCTCCAAAAGCGGGCGGTCATGATTGTTTTTCACGCGGTCCAGGATGGTTTCCGGTGATGCGGTGAGTAGAATGACCTTTCCGTTCTTCTTCATTTCCACGACATTCTCATCACGCATCGGAACACCACCGCCACAGGAGATGACAACACCCTTGCGGTTTTGCAGCTCGCGCAGAAGCTCGGTCTCAAGATTACGGAAGTATTCTTCACCGTGGACTTCAAATATTTCAGAAATACTCATTCCTTCCCGGTCTGCGATCACCTGATCCATCTCAATGACATCCATGGCGAATCGTTCGTTGAGTGCACGGGAAATGGTGGACTTTCCGGATCCCATAAACCCGATCAGTACAATGTTAAAATCTAACGTGTTCATAATAAAACCTCTTGTTCTTGAAAGCATTTTGTATATGCATTGCAAATTCTTTATCGTATTACATTGCTAAATTATACAGGATATCATCTTTCAAGACAAGAGATTTTCAATTTTTCTTATCCGTCGGATCTGTAAATGAAGGTCGGGTGGCTGAAAATGAATGATAAAAAATGATTGCACTGGCAAACGAAGAGAATTAAACTAGTGACATATATTCAAACAATGAATGAAAAGTGATCGGATTCGCAGGAGCAAAGGAGCGGATCCTATCGTGGAAAGGATGGATCGATATGACTCCAGTGAAAGTAAGAAATATTGTGATCGGCGAAGGAATGCCCAAGATCTGCGTGCCGATCGTCGGTGTAACAAAAGCAGATATCATTGCAGAAGCAAAGACCTTTGATTCCATTCCTGTTGATGTTGTTGAGTGGAGAGTAGACTGGTTTGAAAACGTGTTTGATACACAGGCAGTTCTGGACGTGTTAAAGGATCTGCGTCAGGCGCTGGGCGAGACGGCTCTTTTAATGACCTTCCGTACTTCCAGGGAGGGTGGCGAGAAAGCAATCGATGAAGAGTCTTATGCGGCACTGAACATCGCAGCTGCACAGTCCGGTTATGTGGATCTGGTCGATGTAGAGGTATTTACCGGAGATGAGATCGTCAGCCGGATCATCAAAGAAGCGCATGCTGCAGGTGTAAAAGTGATTGCTTCCAACCATGATTTTGATAAGACTCCGGACAAGGACGACATTGTCGGACGGCTGAGAAAAATGCAGGAAATGGATGCGGATATTCCGAAGATCGCGGTCATGCCGCAGAATAAAAAGGATGTACTGACGCTTTTGGCAGCAACGGAGGAAATGTACAGCGAATATGCCGACCGTCCGATCATTACCATGTCTATGGCAGGCACTGGTGTGATCAGCAGACTTTGCGGCGAGGTATTCGGTTCTGCGCTCACATTTGGAGCAGCAAAAAAAGCTTCCGCACCCGGGCAGATGGGTGTGAATGAGCTTCATACCGTATTAAATCTGCTGCACAACACGTTATAACTATTATGCATTCGCAATATGTTATTTTCATGGTCATGTGAGCACATGTATGGCAGGCACGCTCTCGCTGCTTGTCGCTGGCAGTGGTACATAAGTGACCAAAACACGGTCACTAAGTACCAGCCGCTCCAAAGCACACTGCCAATACATGGTGTCTCACATGACCTCTTCACGTACGGTGTGGAGTATGATAAAAGACCGGGCAAACCCTGCGACTTCGCATGTAAGGTGTGGAGCATGAAAAAAAGCCTGGGCAAACCCTGCGACTTCGCATGTAAGGTACGGAGTATAATAAAAGACCGGGCAAATCCCTGCGACTTTGCACGTAAGGTGTGGAGCATGAAAAAAAGCCTGGGCAATCCCTGCGACTTCGCATGTAAGGTGCGGGGTATGATAAAAGACCGGGTAATCCCTGCGACTTTGCACGTGAGGTGTGGAGCATGAAAAAAAGCCTGGGCAATCCCTGCGACTTCGCATGTAAGGTGCGGAGCAGGGATGCCCAGGCTTTATATAATTATCCTCAGTTGCGTTCCGCAATATCGTAGATCAGCTGCTCGGAGGCTTCCCAGCCAAGACACGGATCGGTAATGGATTTACCGTACACATGCTCGCCAATTTTCTGGCAGCCGGGCTCCAGATAGCTTTCGATCATGACACCCTTGACCATCTTGCGGATCTCCGGTGAGATCTGACGGTTGTGCATGACCTCCTTGACGATACGGATCTGCTGCTCATATTGTTTTCCGGAGTTGGAATGGTTCGCATCAATGATCGCTGCGGGGTTTATCAGATCCATCTTGTCGTACATTTCGATGAGTCGCATGATGTCCTCGTAGTGATAATTCTGAACGGTATTTCCGTGCTTGCTGACAGCACCGCGCAGCACCACGTGAGTCAGCGGATTTCCGGTTGTTTCCACCTCGTAGCCGCGGAAAGTAAAATGGTGCGGATGCTGTGCTGCATAAACGGAGTTCAGCATCACAGAGAAATCTCCACTGGTGGGATTTTTCATGCCCGAAGCAACATCAAAGCCGCTGACGGTCAGACGATGCTGCTGATCCTCCACGGAGCGTGCGCCAATGGCCACGTAAGAGAGCAGGTCAGAGACATACTCCCAGTTTTCCGGGTAGAGCATCTCGTCAGCCGGCGTGAGCTCACTTTCGGCGATGGCACGCAGATGCATCTTTCGCACTGAGATCAGACCGGCGATCATGTCGGGGGCCTTTTCGGGGTCGGGCTGGGAGGCAATGCCCTTGTAGCCCTCTCCGGTGGTACGGGGTTTGTTCGTGTAAATACGGGGAACCAGAAGCAGGCGGTCTTTCACCTTTTCCTGAACCTTTGCAAGACGGTTTACATATTCGCAGACCGGATCCTCACTATCTGCGGAGCAGGGTCCGATAATGACCAGAAAACGGTCATCCTTTCCAGTGATGATATCACGGATCTGTGCATCCCGCTCTTTTTTGATCGCTGTCAGGCGTTCAGATAACGGGTACTGTGTTTTAATTTCGCCGGGCGAAGGAAGCTGGCGAAGATAATGGAAGCTCATGTTGTTGTATCTCCTTTTCCCTATTTCGCATACGCATGTCATGCGTGAAAAAACTTCTAAATTTTTCATATAGATAATAGCCGAAAACAAAACATCTGTCAATTGCTTGCATGGTCAATTGGAAACAGTTATACTGAAACATAGCATTGATCAAATAAGGGAGGATACAACATGTATTACGGCGCATTAAAAAAGACAGATATCGCAAACGGACCGGGTGTGCGGGTGTCTCTGTTTGTGTCAGGATGTACACATCATTGCAGAGAATGCTTTAACCCGGAGACGTGGAATTTTACATACGGAGAAGAATATACGAACAAGGTTCAGGCAGAGATCTTAGAGGCCATGGAGCCGGATTACATCAAGGGCATCACGATCCTTGGAGGAGAACCCTTTGAGCCGGCCAACCAGCGCGGGCTGCTTTCTCTTTATCATGCCATCAGGAAAACATATCCGAAGAAAACCATCTGGGTTTACTCCGGTTACACACTGGAAAAGGATCTTTTACAGGAGAGCCGTGCACGTATTGAGATCACGGACGAGATTCTTTCGATGATCGACGTGCTGGTAGATGGGGAATTCGTACTGGAGAAAAAAAATATTACCTTAAAGTTCAGAGGATCGGAAAACCAGAGGATCATAAAGCTTCAGGAGTCCCTTGCAGCGGGAGAGGTGATTTTGCTGCCGGATGATGAAATTAAGTAAGAAAATGATAGATTTTTCTTTGCAAGTGTAGTATATATATTAGGGAATGACTGAAAAAGCCGCAATTTGTGGAAAAAACACATATAGTAACGAAATCGTTACGATATATCGAAGGAGAAAAGAAAATGGTTAAGGTTGTGAAATTTGGCGGAAGCTCCCTGGCAAGTGCGGAGCAGTTCAAGAAAGTAGGAGCGATCATCCGGGCGGACGAATCCCGCAGATTTGTCGTGCCGAGTGCACCGGGCAAGCGTAATGCAAAGGATACAAAGGTAACCGATATGCTGTATGAGTGCTACGCGATCGCGGAGGAGGGAAAAGAATTCTCCGGAAAGCTTGGGAAGATCAGGGATCGTTATGATTCGATCATCAAGGGTCTGGATCTTTCTCTTTCTTTGGACGAGGAGTTCAAGACCATTGCAAAGAACTTTAAAGAGAAGGCAGGCTCTGACTATGCAGCCAGCCGCGGTGAATACTTAAACGGAATCATCATGGCTGAGTATCTTGGCTATGAATTCATTGATGCAGCGACCGTGATCTTTTTTGATGAGGAGGGCAACTTCCTTGCTGATAAGACAAACGAGATCCTGTCAAAGAGATTAGAGGAATGTGAGAATGCTGTGATCCCCGGATTTTACGGTGCAAAGGAGAGCGGAGAGGTGCATACCTTTTCCCGTGGCGGTTCCGACATCACCGGTTCCATCGTAGCCCGTGCGGTGCACGCTACGATCTATGAGAACTGGACGGACGTGTCCGGATTCCTGGTATCCGACCCCCGTATCATTGACAATCCGGCTGTGATCCACACGATCACCTACAAGGAGCTTCGCGAGCTGTCTTACATGGGTGCCGGCGTGCTTCATGAGGATGCGATCTTCCCTGTACGAAAGGAAGGCATTCCCATCAACATCAGAAATACAAACGCGCCGGAGGAGCCGGGTACGATGATCGTGGAGAGCACCTGTCATCAGCCGGAATACACCATCACCGGTATTGCAGGTTTAAGAGATTTTGTTTCCGTAAATGTGGACAAGGATATGATGAACTCTGAGGTAGGGTTCTGCCGCAGAGTGCTTCAGGCATTTGAGGAGAACAATATCTCCATCGAGCACATGCCTTCCGGAATTGACACAATGACCGTGTTTGTACAGCGTCATGATTTCGAGGGCAAGGAGCAGCAGGTGCTTTCTGCCATCCACAGATATGCACAGCCGGATACGAT
Organism: bacterium; assembly: GCA_028727105.1. GTDB lineage: Bacteria > Bacillota > Clostridia > Lachnospirales > Lachnospiraceae > W0P33-017. Next base: position 3,133 of record JAQYOU010000141.1, on the reverse strand, counting down.
CGAGATCGAGGGAGATCTTGCGCTGGTGGCAGTCGTTGGACGAGGTATGAAATCCACACGTGGAACGGCCGGAAGGATCTTTTCCGCTTTGGCGCATGCCCAGGTAAATGTCAAGATGATCGATCAGGGTTCCAGTGAGTTAAACATCATCATCGGTGTCAGCAATGATGACTTTGAACGTGCGATCCGTTCCATTTATGATATCTTTGTTGAAACGCAGCTGTAGTGCAAAGCTATCTGAAAAATACAAAACGCAAATAACATATCATTGCATAGGTTTTACAATGTCCCGGACGGCTTTTGCTGTCCGGGAATTTTTGTGTTGACATTTATATGCTACCGTGCTATAACTGTATTAACACAACTAATACACATAGAACGGATAATACAGATCATACACATAAAAAGAGCAGATGTGTATGGGAAAGATGTTTGGTTGTGTGACGCGTAAGAAGGAAAAGAAAAGGTATCTGCACAGTAAGGATATCGAATGGAGAAGAAAGGAGGAGCGTTTACATGATTCAGCTGAATTACCGTGATTCCAAGCCAATCTATGAGCAGATCAAGGAAGGACTGCGACGGCTGGTCATCACAGGTGCCATTGCAACGGACGAGAAGCTGCCAAGTGTGCGGGAACTGGCCAGTGAGCTTGCTATCAATCCGAACACGATCCAGCGTGCATACCGGGAACTGGAGACGGAAGGGTACATTTATACCGTTTCCGGCAAGGGAAGCTTTGCGGCAGAGCAGTCGGATGTGAATGGAAGGAGGAACGAAGCGTTGCTGAAGGAGTTTGATGAGATCGTAAGAGAGCTTTTGTATCTGTCAGGGGATAAGGAAGCCCTGATCAGACGCATTGAAGAAATTGCAGGGGGAGGAGAGAAGCAATGATCCGTATTACAGATGTAGTCAAGGATTTTGATGGATTTCGCGCACTGAACCATCTGAATATGCATGTGCCAAAGAGTGCCATCTATGGGCTGGTGGGTCCGAATGGAGCCGGAAAGTCCACGATCATCCGACATATTACCGGTGCGTATAAGCAGGATCAGGGCGAGGTGAAGATCGACGGTGAGAACGTTTATGAAAACCCGTCCGTAAAGGCGAAATTTGCCTATATCCCGGATGATATCTTTTATTTTACACAGGCAAATACCATCGACATGATGAAATATTACAAGGGCATGTATCCGAAGTTTGATGAACAGCTGTTTTCCGCGCTGGCAGACTGCTTTCCGGCAGTGGACGTCAGACGCAATATCCGCAGCCTTTCCAAGGGTATGCAAAAGCAGGTGGCTTTCTGGCTGTCCGTTTGCTGCAGACCGGAGCTTCTGATCCTGGATGAGCCGGTGGACGGACTGGATCCTGTCATGAGAAGACAGATCTGGAGCATCATCATGAGTGATGTGGCAGAACATGGAACAACAGTGCTCGTGTCCTCACACAATCTCCGTGAGCTTGAGGACGTGTGCGACCATGTGGGCATCATGAACGAAGGAAAGATCCTGATCGAGAAATCCTTATCGGATCTGCAGGGCAGTGTGACAAAGGTGCAGACTGCGTTTGCAGGCGATATGCCAAAGCTCCCGGACAGCATTCAGGTGCTGCATAAGGTGACGACCGGTCGCGTGCATACTTTGATCTTAAAGGGAGAGCCCAAGGAGGCTGAGGCAGCGATGGCAGCGACAAACCCGCTGCTTTTAGATGTGCTGCCGCTGACACTGGAAGAAATCTTTATCTATGAGCTGGGAGGTGTGGATTATGCAGTCAAAGATTTCCTGTTTTAACAAGACGATATTCAAAAAGAATCTGACACGCTTTTGGCCCTTTGCTGTCATCTATGGTGTGTATCTGATGATGGTACATCCGATGGTGATGTATCTGGAAATTTCAAATAATATGCAAAACGGCATGGACACAAAGCCTTGGCAGGTAGTGGGCGATCATTTCACAGGTATGACCGAACCAGTCAGCGTGTTTCTGGTTGCGATCGTCATCGCTGCCGCGGTGTTTGGCTATCTGTATCAGAGCCGCAGTGCCAATATGATCCATGCGTTTCCGGTGATGCGCACGGAGCTGTTTGTGACAAATTATCTGTCAGGCCTTGCACTGATGGCGATCCCGCAGCTGTTGGCAGCGCTCGCCACCAATCTGGTGATCATTGGAAAAGCAAACAGCATGATCTGGGCGGTGTGGACATGGTTTGGCATCACCTTCGGTGAGACGATCTTCTTTTTTGGATTTGCATGCTTCGTCGTGATGTTTACCGGACAGCTTCTGGCTGCCGGACTGTTCTATATGATCTGGAACTTTTTGTATGTGGCATCCGTTATGCTCATTAATGCGGTGGGGGAACTGATGATCTATGGCCTGAGTGGAGAGTTGATCAGTGCGATCAGTCATCCGCTGTTTCCGGTTGCTTATCTGCTTAGAAAAGTCGGTTTTTACATGGACGGTTCCACACAGATCTATCATGTGCAGGGTATTTCCACATTGCTGATCTACGCGGGCGTGGGTCTGATCCTTACCGCATTTGCATGGTACATTTATCAGAAGCGACGGATCGAATGTGCCGGAGATTTCCTGTCCATGAAGTGGACGATGCCTGTGTTCCGCTGGGGCACAGCGTTCGTTGTGGGTGCGGCAGGAGCGCTCTGCTGGACCTATCTGACCGGCGAATACACCAGCCAGAACCGCATGGTAACGAAGTTTGTCATCTTCCTCGTGATCTGTTCCGCAGTTCTGTTCTTTGTGGCAGAGATGTTTGTGGAGAAGAGTTTTCGTGTATTCAAAAAGAGGATCGCCATGGAATGTGTGAGCTGCGTGGCAGTGCTGATCGTGGGAGTCGGGTTGTTACAGTTTGACGTGTTTGGCATTGAATCCTACGTACCACAGACCGAGGAGATCCGGCAGGTTGCCTTGTCGGGTAATGGAAATGTGAGCTATGAGGATGCCTCCGATGTGGAGCAGGTGCGTGCACTGCACAAGCTGATCGTCGATCACCGCAAGGATCAGAAAGCACAGATGCGAAACGGTGCCATGGAATGGACGGAGACGGTCGGTGATGCAGACGGGTCTGCAAGTGCTGAAAATGCATACTATTATGATTATATTGGCATTACCTATACATTGA
>JAQYOU010000140.1 GCA_028727105.1 bacterium | reverse complement strand
TGATAAGCATGTCGATCGTCTCGTTCAGCTTTGAGATAAAATCATCCGGCTGTATTTTAAACCCATCGGATTCCCGCAGCGGGTAGTAGATCGTTGCGCCGCCGCCTAATTTTACCTCACGTTCATATTCGGAGTAGGTGGGACCGATGATCATGGCTTTTTTCGGATGTTCGATCTGGATGATCAGAGAGATCAGCTCTGTAGAGCCGTTTCCTACAAGGATATTGTTTCTGTCGGCTCCCACATATCCAGCGATACAGGTGCGCAGGGACGTATATTCTCTGTCCGGATACGTAGTGATCGAATCTACATGAGCCGCTAGTGTTTCGCGCAGCTTGGGAGAGATGCCAAGTGGATTTACATTGGCGGAGAAGCTTGTGATGTCTTCTTTTCGGATCCCGTATATTTTTTCGATTTTTTCCAGATCACTTCCGTGAAAATGTTCTTTCTGTTTTATCATGATTTGAAATCCTCCTGAATCAAAAACAATTGCTATCAGCTACTAAATATAGTATAATGTTACTCGATAGTATACCATAACTACGAATAAATTCAACTAATAAAAGCAGGTATTGCCGTGTACAAACGAATTGAGGAACTTGCAGAGGGAAAAGTACATATTGTTTTGCCGATGCTTTCATTTACGCCGGAGCAGGTGCGTCTGGAGCCGGTGGAGGGAAGTACTGTGTCCGGAAGCTTTACGATCACCAGTATCAATAAGGTTTTGATCAAGGGTATCGTGTGTTCTACGGATCTTCGCATGGAGATCAAAAACCCCCAGTTTCAGGGTGAAAGTGTGCAGATCCGCTATGAGTTTCATGGGAAATATATGCAGGAGGGCGACGTTGCAACAGGGGATTTCCTCATTATCAGTAATGGTGGAGAATATAACCTGTCCTGGTCGGTGGCTGTTAAGCGGCTCTATGCCGAGACTTCTGTCGGTCGGATCACAGAGCTTTCAGATTTCGTACGTTTGTATCGCGTGAACTGGAGAGAAGCGGTGCATGTATATTCAGCTCCCGGCTTCAAGCGGCTTCTCCGCAGTCCGAATGAAAGACTATTTTATAAACTGTTGTCATCGAAACCCGTGACACGGGAACATATGGAAGAGTTTTTGGTGGCGTGCGGGCACAAGCAGCGTGTGGGCTTTCGCTTGTCAGAACATATGACAGAGCATTTGCAGCTGACAGAGACCATCGAGGAATCTGTGACGCTTACACTGAGTGACTGGGGCTATACACAGATCGATGTCTCTTCCGATGCGGATTTTGTCTCCGTGGAAAAAGAGCGGATCACCACAGATGACTTTAACGGGGACCGGATGCAGCTTCGTTACCGGATCCATACGGATCGGATGCACGCCGGAAAAAACTATGCGCGTCTGACCTTTTCGAATCTATTGCAGCAGGCCTCGTTAGAGATCACCGCCAGCAAAAGAGCGATCCTTGACCTGGAACGGGAAGACCGGAAACGGATCACTGCTGAGAATCTGCAGCTGATGCGTGATTACGAACGTATGCTCTCCGGTGCGATGGTGACCGGCGAGTGGGCAAAGCGCGCGACTACTGTCCTGCGCAGACGGCGTGAGCGTGGGGAAGCTTCCGATATGGATACGCTCTGGTGTGCATATGCATTTTTGACGAACCGGCAGAATCAGGAGGCAGCATGGCTTTTAGATGAGTACCGTCACAGCCGGAGTGCGGGAGATGACAGAGAATGGGCGTTTTTCTTATATCTGTGTTCGATGACGGAGAAGGAGCAGGTACTGTTAGATAAGCTCTACACAAAGATCCGTGAAATCTATCGTGCAGAGCATGAGGACCGGTGGATGCGCTTTGTGATCATGCAGATCGCTGATGATTCGCCGGAGATGTCGGGCAGACAGCTGCGCTTGCTGGAGCAATGGTTTGAGCAGGGGATGGCCAGTCCGGTTTTGTATGCCAAGGTGGCCTCAATCTATCGGAGAGAACCATATCTGCTCTTATCGCTGGGACGCTTTGAACTGCACGTGCTGCGCTGGATGTGCAAAAACGGACAGCTGACGCAGGATCTGGCTCAGCAGGTTGTGCGCCGCGCGATCAGTGTTCGCACGTATTCACGCATGCTGGATGAGATCCTGGAGAAATGCTATGAGGCATATCCGCAGGAAGAGATGCTGGCAGGACTTTGTGCATACCGGATCAAGGGTCAGCGCTTTGATCATAAGGTGCATGCATGGTATGAACTTGCCATCGAGCATGATCTTCAGATCACGGGGCTTTATGAGGCGTTTATGGCATCTTTGGATCCAAGAGAAGTGCGTCAGCTGCCGAAAACGGTGCAGCTTTATTTTCAATACAACAATCATCTGACCTATCGCCAAAAGGCTGTTTTATACGTGAACATTATTGCAAACAGGGAAAACCAGCCTGCTGTCTATGAGCGTTACAGGCAGATCATGCAGGATTTTGCAGAGAGTGAGATCATGGCAGGCCATATCGATGATAACCTGGCGGTTGTCTACTCACATGTTCTGGAACGGATGCCGCTGACAGAGGAACTGGCACATGCGCTGGCAGATCTGCTCTATACAAACAAGTTTACATGTCTGGAAGAGCCGGTGACTCATGTTGTGGTTCAGCAGGAAAATCTGAAACAACCGCGGATCTATCCGGTGACCGGACATCAGGCATTTTTCCCTGTGTATCCGGGAAATTATGTGATCCTGCTTCAGGATGCGCACGGAAGGCGGTATGCGCTGTCAGCAGAGACACAGATGGAGCGCCTCATGAATCCGGGGCGCTACATCCGGAGATGTCTGGAGCTTGCTCCGGAAGAGCTTCCCTTTGTGCTTCACCACATGAACGGAAAGACAAAGCTGTTTCATATGGACGCACGTATGGCGGGCTTTGCACGGACGCTGGTGCGCTCAGATGCTGTGTCGGAGGAATTCAAGAGCCGGATCAGTCCCGGTTTTTTAGAGTATTGTCGTGGAGAAGGTTTCGCGGAGGACATCCGGGATTATGTTTTGAAGATCGATTTTGGCAGATTGGACCGGAGTGCAAGAGATCGTTATCTGGAATCACTGATCCAGCTTCATATGTATTCTGAGGCCTGGGCGTTTTTAGAGCAGTATGGGACGGGCAGGCTTTCCACAGATGCACTTACCCAGATCGTGTTGGCACAGCTGCAGGCGCAGGATATGCAGGAGGATGACCATCTGCTGTACTTTGCGACCCAGTGTTTTTTGAGGGGAAGCAAAGGAAGAATGCTGCTGGAATACCTTTGCAGTTATTATGAGGGGCCTGCCGGAAGAATGGCAGAGATCTGGAAGGAAGCGTCTGAACAGAGGATCGATACGTCTGATCTTGAGGAACGTCTGCTGATCCAAATGATGTTTTCCGGTGCTTATACGACAGATGTCCAAAGTGTTTTTGCTTCCTACTGTGCGCATCAGGGAAGAGAAACGGTAAAAATGGCATACCTGACCTATTTTGCTTATGAGTCCTTTGTTCATGAACGCGTGGTGGATCCGGGACTTTACCATTATCTGGAGCAGGCAACGCTTGGAAACCGAAGGACAAACCGCTACCTGCGTCTTGCTCTTATGAAGTATTATACATCCTGTGAGGTGCTGACTGCAGACCAGGAACGCTTTACGGATGAGCTTGTGGATGAATATATGGAAAACGGGCAGTGTTTTTCCTGCTTTTTGCAGCTGCCTGAAAAACAGTTGATCCGTCATCATCTCTACGATATCTGTGCGGTGGAATACCGCTGTGCGGTAGCCGGTTCTGAGGTTTGGTTAAATTATCGGATCAGCGGAGGAGAACGTGCTTTTACAAAGACCAGGCTGGAGCCTGTATGTGATGGGATCTTTTTGTGGCATGTGCGGCTTTTGGGTGGACAGCAGCTGGAATACTACATTTCAGAGAAAAGTGAGCGCATGGAGAGCATCACGGAGAGTCATCTGGTGGAGCTTCCGGTGTATCAGTTCCGGCATTCGAACCGTCATGAAAGATTGTCTTCCATGATCGGATCCATACAGGAAAATGAGGAAGAGCGCCTGCGGACACAGATGAAGGAGTACCAGGCATATGAGAGTCTGACAGCGCGGCTGTTTCGGGTCATCTGACACAGGGAAACGTGAGGAATTGTTATGACAGAGGATACGGGCAGAAAAATATATATAGGAATTGATCTGGACGGCGAGGTGTCCATGGTGAGTTTTGCCTATGCCGGGTGTGAGCCGGAAACGGTAAGCCCTTTGGCAGGCAGCGAGATCTTTGCGATCCCGCTTGCGATCTGTCTGAAAAAAGATGGCGGATGGGCATACGGCGAAGAAGCCAGACGAGTTGCGAAGTCCGGACTTGGTCAGTGTGAGGACCGTCTTTTCGAGCGGGCGCTCCGCGGCGAACAGGTGCAGATGGGAGAAAAACTGTTTGCGGTTACTGATCTGCT
>JAQYOU010000139.1 GCA_028727105.1 bacterium | reverse complement strand
GGAAACGATCTCGCCGCCGCAGGACTGGCACACATAGACACCCAGATCGCCTTCGTCCTCCTCCGACCATGTCTCGATCGCATCTGTATTCCAGTTCATGCTGGTGTTGTTATCACTTTGCAGCTCATCATCATAGGCCTTCAGTGTTTCCATCTCAAATTCCGTATCGCAGTAGGGACACTTCATCTTCTGAACAGAGCTGTTAAATTCGATCGCGCCGCCACAGCATGGACACTTTAATCCGTGTAAATCTGCCATAAGCTACCTCCTATGCTCTCGGTGATCCGCAGTTTGAACAGAATTTTCCGCTGTTTTTGGTTCCGCAGGAACAGATCCAGTCTGCGGAAGGCCTGGGAGAACCGCAATTAGAACAGAAATTGCCGCTGTTTACGGTTCCGCAGGAACAGGTCCAGCCTGCTGCCTGAGGTGCCGCCTGGGGCGCTGCCTGCTGGGGTGCCGGCTGACCCATCATAGGCTGCTGACCCATGGCAAACAGATTCTGCGCATTCATGCCGCCTGCCTGGGCAGCCATTCCCATGCCCATGAAGCCGGTCATAGCACCTGCAGAATTGCCGGCGGCTGCTTTCATTGCGTCCGCCTGTGCGGCAACGAGTGTCGCGCCTGCCATGTTCGGATTTGTAAGAGCCGCATTCCGCTGCATGGTCTTGATCAGCTCTGCATCCTCGTCGGGCAGAGTGACCGAACCTAAAGCAATGCTGACGATCTTTAATCCTCTGGTGGCTCCCCACTTCTGGGAAAGCGCCTCGTTCATCGCATCCTCCAGCTCCGTGTTGTGTGCCACGATCTGGTTCGGACGGATCTCCAGAGCAGATAATTTGGCAAGAGCGGGCTGAAGAGCGCTCAAAAACTCGGTCTTTAACTGTTTTTCAATCTCGTCCCGGGTAAAGGCACTGCTGACATTGCCGCATACATTGGTGTAGAACAGGATCGGGTCTGCGATCTTGTAGGAATATACACCGGAACAGCGCAGCGATACATCGATGTCCAGTCCGATCCTTGAATCTACCACGCGGAAAGGCACGGGATTCGGTGTGCCGAATTTGTTGTCCATCAATTCCTTTGTATTGAAATAGTAAACCCGCTGGTCCTTTCCGGTGCTTCCGCCATGTGCAAAACGGATGGCAAAGGTATCGAAGCTTGCAAGGATCGCATTGGAGAGATTTCCTGCAAAAATGCTGGGCTCGGTGGAAGCATCAAAGGTATATTCGCCCGGCTCGGATGCGAACTCCACGATCTTTCCCTGTTCCACGATGATCATACACTGGCCGTCCGCCACCGCGATTCCCGACCCCTGTGAAATGATGTTGTCACTTCCCTTTGTGTTGCCTGACTTTCCGCCGATGCGCTTTTGGCCCTTTACGACCATGACATCACTGTCTAATGCCTCGCAGTAGAAAAACTCCTTCCACTGATCCGCCAGTGTGCTTCCTGCTGCTGCCATAGCTGCTTTTATTAATCCCATATGATTGTCCTTCCTTTCTGAATGTGTGGTTAGGTATAAATACCGTACCTCTGTTTTTTATCATAGCTTATTTTGCGAAAAAAAGGTAGAGTCTGTATTCAAATGTAGTTTTTTTGTACTGAATTGCATATTTTATCCAAAAAATTTTGGTTTTACTTTAAATAAAAAACTGTTATACTATTGCAAGAAGTATCTGATATAAATATTTATGCATTGCACAGGAAAAACAGACGAACTTCCCGGTGCAAAAAAAGCATGGAGGTATCAATGACAAAGGACGTATTGGTAACGATCTCCGGTCTGCAGTTCATGCCGGAGGGAAAAGAACCGCCGGAACCGGTGGAGGTAACGTGTCCGGGCACTTATTACAAAAAGAACGGAAAGCACTATGTGATGTATGAGGAGATCATAGAGGGATTTACCGAGGTGACCAAAAATACGTTAAAGCTGCAGCCGGATTCGCTGGATATCACAAAGCGCGGTGTCAGCAACGTACATATGGTATTCGAGAAAAATAAGAAAAACATGACCTGCTACAACATGCCTTTTGGCAGCCTGATGATGGGTATTGACGCAAAATGTGTGGATGTGGAGGAAACGGAGGATCACATCCGGGCCAGCGTCAGCTATGAGCTGGAGATGAACTATGAAAAAATGGCAGACTGCGAGATCTGCATAGATATCCGCTCCAAGGAAGCGGGTAATTTCCAGCTGGCATAGAACCGGAAAACGATGTAAAAAACGACAGAACCTGTAAGGGTCAGACCTGAAACAGGTGCAGATCACGAGAGGAGGAAACTAATGAAGGTAAGAAAAGCGATCATTCCGGCGGCGGGACTGGGTACCCGTTTTCTGCCGGCAACAAAGGCACAGCCGAAGGAAATGCTTCCGATCGTGGATAAGCCCACGATCCAGTACATCATTGAGGAGGCGGTTGCATCCGGAATAGAGGATATCATCGTTGTGACCGGGCGCAACAAGCGCTCCATTGAAGATCATTTTGACCGCTCCATCGAACTGGAATTAGAACTGGAGCGGAGCGGAAAAACAGAGATGCTGCAGATGGTCCGCGACATTTCGGAGATGGCAAATCTGCATTATATCCGCCAGAAGGAGCCCAGAGGACTGGGACATGCCATCCTCGCGGCGCGTCATTTTATCGGTGATGAGCCCTTTGCGGTGCTGCTGGGCGATGACGTGGTCGTCTCCCAAAAGCCCTGCTTAAAGCAGATGCTGGAGGTGTATGCGGAATACCAGACCACGATCCTCGGTGTGCAGACCGTGGCTCACGAGGCTGTGAACAAATACGGGATCGTGGACGGACATATGGTGGATGACCGTATTTATAAGGTAGACGATATGGTGGAAAAACCGGATCTGGACGATGCACCCACAGATGTGGCAGTGCTTGGACGCTATATCATCACTCCGCAGATCTTTCCGCTTCTGGAGACCCAGGATGCAGGAAAGGGCGGTGAGATCCAGCTGACCGATGCGCTGCGCAGACTGGCAAAGGAGCAGCCGGTGTATGCGTATGATTTCAAGGGGCACCGTTACGATGTGGGTACGAAGGCAGGATTTTTGCAGGCAAATATCGAATTTGCCCTGCGGGATGATTCACTGAAAAATGAGATGAAGGCATATCTGAATGCACTGCATCAGTATATGGACCCCATGCTCCGGTATGAATAGCAATCATAGAAAGTACGATTTGCGAACTTTCTATGATCATGAATAAAAAAAGTCGGGATTTACATCCCGGCTTTTTCTTTTAACTTAGCCATAAAACCTTTTTTCTTCGGAACTGTCTCTAAGGGACCGCGCATACCCTTGATGCCGGTGATATAAAGACCGCTTACGGTAGCCTTGATCTGCTGCTTTACGGGGATCTGATCAAAGATCTCAGCGTCGCACAGGAAGGTAGTTACCTTCGGACCAACCTTCGCCTTGACGATGGGCATCTTGGACCGGCGCATCATCTTCGGCGTCTGATCCAGCACCGCCTGCGGAAGCCCTGATTCGGAAAGCTTCATTTTCTTCTTATCTATGACGAGCAGCGGAATGGTCTGCGCAACAGCTGCCATCTGTGCATCCTGCTCCTCTTTCTTTTTTGTCATTTTCTTGCCCAGGAAGTACAAAACGACTGCAACAACGATCAGTACTGCCAGGATAACCAATAAAACGATCATGGGTGTTGACATAATTTATCCTCCTTCGCTTTTCAATCCGCTAAACATTGTACCATTCCTGCGGACAAAAATCAATAAAACCTTTTCATTTCCTTGTTTCTATGATAACATAAGAACTGTTTAGCACCCTTCGCAAAAGGAATGCAGCGACCGGCTCTAAACAGAAAGGAAGAGAACCATGAGATTAAAAATGCAAAAAAGATTGCTGGCAGCGGCAGCGGCGTGTGTGCTCGGTCTGTCTGCAGCCGGTTGCGGCAGTGCCGGAAATGGCGGTAGCTCTGTGAATGAGATCCGTTCTTATGATGTGGAAAAATATGTTACACTCTGCGACTATGACGGAATGGAAGTAGAGGTGTCAGGCGATTATGATGTGAGCGATGAGGACGTGATCGAATACATCAACGGAATGCTCGCTTACTATCCGGGCTACGAGGATACGGACAAGCAGACGGTAGAGAACGGCGACTGCGTCAACATCGATTACGAGGGAAAAAAGGACGGCGTTGCCTTTGACGGAGGCACCGCCCAGGGCTATGTGCTGGAGATCGGCTCAGGAACCTTCATCGAAGGCTTTGAGGAAGGCCTGATCGGCGTAAGTGTGGGCGATACGGTGGATCTGAACCTGACCTTCCCGGAAAACTATCAGTCAAAGGAACTGGCAGGTGCGGATGTGGTGTTTACCGTGACGGTGAATAAGATCGTGAAAAAGGTTTCATCCACCTATGAGGATCTGACCGATGAATATGTGGCGGCCAATCTGAGTTATGATTCGGTGGATGCTCTGTACAATGACACAAAATCCTATATGGAGTCAAGCAATGAGCAGAACCGCGTGGCAGCAGAGCGGGATGCGGCGTTAAGCCAGCTGATCGCAAACAGCAAGATCGCAGTACCCGACGGACTGCTTGATATGAAGGTGGATCAGTATATCCAGCAGTTTACCGCACAGAACTGTTCCGATGGAAAGACGCTGGCGGACTATCTGAGTGCCAATTACAACATGACAGAGGAAGATTTCAAGACGACCATCACAAAGGAGATGGAGTCAAACGTAACCGATGAGCTGGCGCTGGAGGCTCTTGCAAAGGCAGAGGGCGAAACGCTGGATGAAGCAGGCTTTTCAGAGTATATATCAGCTGCAATGAAAAGCGGAAGCTACAAGACAGAGGAGGAACTCTACGCTGCTTATGACAGCGATTATGAGGATGGCAAAACCTATCTGCAGCAGCGTTATCTTCTGACAAACGCACTGACTACGCTGGTGGATCAATGTAAGATCACCTACACCGGTGCGGATGCAAATGAAGCAGAATGATCGAATCTATAGAAAAAGGGGATAAAACAATGGATTTAACAAATGTAAGAGATCTGTTCAGAAACAGAGAAACCTACCTTGGTACACAGGTGACCATCGGCGGCTGGGTGCGCAGTAACCGCAATTCCAAAAATTTCGGTTTTATCGTTGTGAACGATGGAACCTTCTTTGAGCCGGTTCAGGTGGTCTACGGAGACGGACTGGATAATTTTGATGAGATCAGTCATTTAAATGTTGGTGCAGCCATCATCGTTACCGGTGAATTAGTAGCTACACCGCAGGCAAAGCAGCCCTTTGAGATCCAGGCAGCAAGTGTTGTTGTGGAGGGCCCTTCTGATCCCACCTATCCGCTTCAGAAGAAAAAGCACAGCTTTGAGTATCTGCGTACGATCTCGCATCTGCGCCCCCGGACCAATACGTTTGAGGCGGTATTCCGTGTGCGCTCGCTGATCGCATACGCGATCCACAGATTTTTCCAGGAGCGTGATTTTGTTTACGTTCACACGCCCCTCATCACAGGCAGTGACTGTGAAGGCGCAGGAGAGATGTTCCAGGTGACGACCATGGACTTAAACGACATCCCCCGTACCGAAGACGGCGCTGTGGATTATAAGCAGGATTTCTTTGGCAAGCCCACCAATCTTACGGTAAGCGGACAGTTGAACGGTGAGACCTATGCCATGGCATTTAAGAACATCTATACCTTTGGCCCTACCTTCCGTGCAGAAAATTCCAATACGACCCGCCATGCAGCGGAGTTCTGGATGATCGAGCCGGAGATGGCCTTTGCGGATCTTCAGGATGACATGGATCTGGCAGAAGCAATGCTCAAATACATTATCAATTATGTGCTGGAGCATGCACCGGAGGAGATGAACTTCTTCAACAATTTTATTGACAAGGGTCTTTTGGAGCGTCTGCATCATGTGGCAGAGTCTGACTTCGCCCGGGTGACCTATACAGAGGCCATTGAATTGTTAGAGAAACACAACGATCAATTTGAGTACAAGGTATCCTGGGGTGTGGATCTGCAGACGGAGCATGAGCGCTATCTGACGGAAGAGATCTTCAAACGCCCGGTATTCGTGACCGATTACCCGAAGGAGATCAAGGCGTTTTATATGAAGCTGAACGAGGACGGCAAGACCGTTGCAGCTGTAGATTGTCTGGTTCCCGGTATCGGTGAGATCATCGGCGGATCCCAGCGTGAGGACGACTATGAGAAGCTGCTTGCCCGTATCAGGGAGCTTGGCCTGAACGAAGAGGATTATGACTTTTATCTGGATCTTCGCAGATACGGAAGCGCACGTCATGCGGGCTTTGGACTTGGCTTTGAGCGCTGCGTGATGTACCTGACCGGTATGAGCAACATCCGTGATGTGATCCCGTTCCCCCGTACGGTAAATAATTGTGAATTATAGACAAAAAATAAGTGAAAAACGGTATCAGATGATTGAAAATTGAAGCATATTGTGCTACAATTTAAATTGATTTTACTTATTTTTTACAATAATGTTACAACTGGGAATAAAAATGTGACAGGATTGATTGTAATGTAGTTTGGGGGAGGATCAATCGTGAATCAGGTGCAGCCGAAACGTACGCTTTTGATCGTGGATGATCAGGAGATCGACCGTGTGATTTTAAATGATTTTTTAAAAAAGGATTATCAGCTGCTGACAGCAAATGACGGAAAAGAAGCCTTGCAGGTATTGGAGAAAAAGGGAAACGAACTTTCTGCAGTACTGCTTGATATCGTTATGCCTGTGATGGATGGCTTTGAGGTGCTTCAGGAGATGCACGATAATGAGATGCTCTCCACGGTACCGGTTCTTGTGACCAGTCAGGCAGAGGGGGATGACTCCGAGCTCAAGGCCTTAAGCCTGGGCGCCAGCGACTTTATCAGCAAGCCCTACAATGAAGAAATCTTAAAGCACCGCCTTTCAAATGTGATCAAGATGAACGAGGCTGGAAAAAAGATTGATGCCCTGCAGCGCGATGAGATCACCGGATTGTATACAAAGGTTGCATTTGCGGATCACGCAGCCCAGATCCTGCATGAGCAGACGGATATTGAGTGGAATATGATCGCACTGGATATCGATCGTTTCAAACTGGTCAACGAGTCCTACGGACAGGAAACCGGTGATGAGCTTTTGGCATATCTGGCAAAAATGCTCCGGCACTATTCCGATACAAAAAACTGTATCTGTGCCCGCTCCTACGCGGATCACTTTTTCCTTTTGGTGGAGCGCAAGGATTATGAATATATCAAGGCCCGGCACGAAGAACTGATGGATCATCTGCAAAAGTTTCCGTTGGACATGAAGATCGCCCTGAAGTTCGGCGTGTATGAGATCCATGACCGTGACATGGAGATAGACAGTATGTGTGACCGTGCACAGATCGCTGTGAATCAGATCAAGGGTCAGTATGTCACGGAGATCAGCTTTTATGATGATTCTCTTCGCAAGCAGCTGTTAAAGGAACAGCGCATTACCGATGATATGGAGCTGGCGCTGTCGGATCATCAGTTTCAGGTGTATTTCCAGCCAAAGTATGATATCTTCTCAGAGACCCTCTCCGGTGCCGAGGCGCTGGTGCGATGGGAGCATCCGCAGAACGGACTGATCTCTCCGGGTGAGTTCATACCTGTATTTGAGAGCAACGGTTTTATTACCGAAGTAGATATGTTTGTCTGGGACAAGGTATGTGAAAAGATCCGTGAATGGCTGGATCGGTTTGACCGCTTTGTTCCCATATCCGTGAACGTGTCCCGCAGGGACATCTATAAGCCGAATCTGCCGCAGCTTTTGGTGGATACCGTGCACAGGCACGGGCTGGAGCCGAAGCACCTGCATCTGGAGATCACGGAAAGCGCTTATGTGGAGAATCCGGAACAGCTGCTTTTAGTTGTAGAACAGCTGAAGGCTGCCGGGTTTATCATAGAAATGGACGATTTCGGTAGCGGCTATTCATCGCTCAATATGCTGGCATCCATGCCTATCGATATCCTGAAGCTGGATATGAAGTTTGTGCAGAATTATTCCGAAGCGGATAATTCGCGAAGTATCTTAAGCTTTGTCATTGGCCTTGCAAAGTGGATGAACTTGTATGTCATCGCGGAAGGTGTGGAGACAAAAGCCCAGCTGGAGCTTCTTAGGGGAATGGACTGCAATATGGCGCAGGGCTATTATTTTTCAAAGCCCCTGCAGGAGAAAGAATTCGAACGGGTTCTTCGCCAGTCCGGAAAGACGCTGGAGGATGTGAACAATCAGTCCATTCGTTTTTCTACCGCCCATGAGGGCGAATTCCAGACGATGCTGATCGTGGATGGTCTTGCGGTAAACCGGGCGATGCTGACGGAATATTTTAAGAATTCTTTTTCCATTGTTGAGGCTACCGGAGGCAGAGCTGCACTCCAGTATCTCAAGCATATCAAGCGCGCGGATGTTGTGATGGTGGATGCACACCTGCCGGATATGGAAGCGACGGAGCTGATCCGCGAGATCAAAAAGGATCCGCTGATGGATCGCATCCCCATTATCGTGTCTACCCACGGCAGCGGAGATACGGTAAATAAAGTGCTGACGGCCGGCGCAGATGCCTACATTACAAAGCCCTACTCAAAGGAGCAGGTGCATGAATGCTTAAGCCGTGTATTGTCTGTCCGCGGAGAACAAATGCGCCAGGAAGAGGAAGAGATCCTCGACAAGATGCGCATGATGGAAATGCTTACCACAAAGGACTATCTGACGGGGCTCTGGAATCGTGTGGAGCTGGAGAAACGGATCTCCGACCACATCAAGCATTCGCCGGACAGAGAGTTCTACTTCATCAGTATTGATATTGACGGCTATAAGGATCTGATCACCAGGCACGGCTATATGACAGCCGATAAAGTGCTTCATGAAGTGGCGGACCGCTTAGCAAGCTGTTTTCGGGATATTGACGTTGTGGGCCGTATCAGTGGAGACCGGTTTGCGGTATTTTTGAATGCCGCTGTGGATCCGGAAGAGCTTTTGGTACGCATGGCACATCTGCAGACCCAGTTGACCTTCCGTATCGATACGGATATTCCCGTGACCTGTTCCTGCGGTGTCAGCAAATTCCCTGCTTGCGGCAGGACGTTTGATGAACTGTATCAGTCGGCGGAAAAAGCGTTGGATGAGGCAAAAAAAGCCGGAAAGAATTGTTTCAGACTGAGCAAAAAAATGCTGCATATAAAATAAAAAATGAGAAGCGACAGGAGCGCTTCTCATTTTTTATCTTAAATTGCTGATGAATACAGATATTTCTCCTGCTCCGGAGTCAGCGTATCAATCTGCTTGCCAAGGAAGTTCAGCTTGCGAACGGCCACCTCGTGGTCGACTTCCTTCGGAACGACGATCAGCTTTTCTGTCAGCTCGCCCTTGTGCTGAACAAGGTAGCGTGCGGAAAGCGCCTGGATCGCAAAGCTCATGTCCATGATCTCGGCGGGATGTCCGTCGCCGCAAGCAAGGTTTACCAGGCGTCCCTCGCCCAGCACGTAGATCGTTCTTCCGTTATCTAAGGCGTAGCCCATGATATTGTTGCGCTGCTCGTAGGAAGCTGTGCACATTTCTCTTAAGCCTGCCATGTCGATCTCTACGTCAAAATGTCCTGCATTGCAAAGAATCGCGCCATCCTTCATGACCTTCATATCCTCACAGGTGATGACACCGGCACAACCGGTCACGGTGATGAAGAAATCGCCCACCTTTGCAGCTTCGTGCATGGGCATCACGTCAAAACCGTCCATGACTGCCTCAATGGCCTTGATGGGATCGATCTCTGTGATGATCACACGGGCTCCCAGTGCCTTGGCGCGCATGGCAACACCCTTGCCGCACCAGCCGTAGCCTGCTACAACTGCGAGCTTTCCTGCAACGATCAGGTTTGTGGTGCGGTTGATGCCGTCCCATACAGACTGACCGGTACCGTAACGGTTGTCAAATAAATGCTTGCAGTCTGCGTTGTTGACCATGACCATGGGGAATACCAGCTTGTCCTCCTTTGCCATTGCAGCCAGACGGATGATACCGGTAGTTGTCTCCTCGCAGCCGCCGATCACATACTGCAGACGGTCTCTCATGGAAGTGTGGAGCATGTTCACAAGGTCTCCGCCGTCGTCAATGATGATGTTGCAGTTGTTCTCCAGAACCTTTGTGATATGGCGGTTATATTCCTCCTCGGTAGAACCGTACCATGCAAACACGTTTAATCCGGCTTTCACCAGTGCAGCTGCCACGTCATCCTGTGTGGAGAGGGGATTGCTGCCGGTGATGTACATTTCGGCACCGCCTGCTGCGAGCACCTTGCAAAGGTAAGCGGTCTTTGCCTCCAGATGGATGGACAGTGCGATGCGCACGCCGGCAAAGGGCTGCTCCTTTGTAAAATCCTCCTCCAATGAGCGAAGGAGCGGGCAGTTTTTGCGCACCCAGTCGATCTTATGCTCACCGGACGGCGCAAGATTTATATCGCGAATTTCGTAACTCATAATTGTCCTCCTGTATAAAAAGATGATTTCGTACTTATTCTATTAGATTTCCTATAGAAATGCAAATGGATTTTTGGTATGCTAGAGGAGAAGCAGTTACCGGAACGAGGTACGAGTGAACAGTAACGCAATGTCAAAAAGAGACATGATCTGTAAAAGGTCAGACGGAGTAAAATAAAATGACGGAAAACAGACAGACTATGAATGAATGGAATAGAAAAATATCCAAGGAAACAAAACAAAAGCATGGCCGCCGGGCGCTTGTGGCAGCGCTCTTATTTGGGACTGCGCTGATGATGTCCGGATGTGGTCAGCAGCGGACCGAAAACGCACAGGCCTACCGGAAGATCGGCATCAATGCAATGGCAGAGGGAGACTACGAGGAAGCTATTAAAAATTTCCAACTGGCGTTAGACCAGTCACGGGGACAGATCCGGAATCTGGAACTGGACATCTGCATGCAGAAGGCAGAGGCCTTATATTTAAATGGACAGCCGGAGGAAGCTGCTGCTGTGTGTGATGCGGTGCTGGACTATGACAAGAGTTATGCAAATGCATACTACCTGCGGGGGAATCTTTATCTGCAGCAGGGCGATGAAAAGAAGGCGCTTGCCGATTATGAGCAGGCGGCAAAGTATGCAGATGCAGATTATGAGATCTACATCCAGCTTTATGAAAATTTAAATCGTGCCGGGAAAAGGTCAGAGGGTGAAGTTTATCTTACGAAAGCGCTGGAGCTGAAGGGCAAGGGCCGCTATCATCTGACAAACCGCGGTTATATCTATTTCCTGATGGGCGATTATGGGAAGGCGAAAGAACAGCTTCTGCAGGCTGTCGCCATCGAACAAAAGGAAGGCGCGGACGACAAGGCGGAGCTTTATCTGGCACAGACCGCAGAAAAGCTGGGTGATGGGGAAACGGCTGAAAAATACTACCAGGCGTATGCCAGGAATCACGCAGACGACTCCATCGTTCTGGAAGAGCTGGGAAACATGGCCTTGGAAAAGAAGGATTACGTGGAGGCTTGTGCCTATTATCAAAAAGGCCTGCAGACAATGAATCCCGTCAATGAGCAGCTGCTGCGCCGGGGGGAGATCGCTGCCCTGGAACAGCTGTACAATTTTGAAGAGGCAAAGACAAAGATGGCACAGTATGTGTTGGATTATCCGGAGGATGAAGAGGCGGCCAGAGAGTATCTGTTTTTAAAGACACGGACGGCTGTGGCTGACCAGATCGCCGAGGAGGAACAAGCAGCACAGGCGCAGGCTGCTGAAGAAGCAGCGCAGTCTGCCGAAGAAGCAGCACAGGAGGAAGAAAGCGCACAGCAGTGACCGCTCTGAGGATACATGATATCCCATGACTTTGCACGTAAGGTGCGGAGTGGGACGAAAGAAATCTGAGGATACATGATGTCCCGCGACTTTGCACGTAAGGTGCGGAGCGGGACACATGTATCTCAGAAGTAGAAATAGAGGGAATCAGAGGAAATCAGAGGGAATCAGATAAGATCGGAAGGAAGAACATCATGCATGAGAATAAAAAGATAGAAGAGCGTGTGATCTTAGTGGGCGTCAGCGAACAGGATGGAGATGACACGGAGGACTCGCTTTCAGAACTGGTAGAGCTGGTCCATACCGCCGGCGCAACAGCGGTGGGAACTGTGATCCAAAAGCTGGACAGAAGACACCCGGGTACCTATGTGGGAACCGGAAAGGTGCAGGAGATCCGGGAGCTTCTCATAGAAACAGATGCCACCGGCGTGGTGTGTGACGATGAACTGACGCCTGCGCAGATGCGTAATCTGACAGACCTGCTGGACACCAAGGTCATGGACCGGACACTGGTCATTCTGGATATCTTTGCAGGAAGAGCCAGCACCAGTGAGGGAAAGATACAGGTAGAGCTGGCACAGCTGCGTTATGAGATGACACGCCTGACCGGATATGGAAGATCCATGTCAAGGCTGGGCGGTGGTATCGGAACCAGGGGACCGGGCGAGAAAAAGCTGGAGATGGACCGGCGTCTCATCGCCAACCGGATCTCACAGCTGAAACGTGAACTGGCGGAGGTGATCCAGCACCGGGAGGTGACGCGCAATCGCCGCACGCGGGCAAACCAACCGGTGGCAGCCATCGTCGGCTACACAAATGCGGGAAAATCCACCCTTTTAAATACACTGACGAATGCGGAGGTGCTGGAGATGGATGCCCTGTTTGCTACGCTGGATCCCACCACGCGTCTGCTTCAACTGTCCGGAAAGCAGGAGATCTTGCTGACCGATACGGTAGGCTTTATCCGGAAGCTGCCCCACCACCTGATCGATGCCTTTCGCTCCACGCTGGAGGAGGCAAAATACGCGGACTATATCATCCATGTGGTGGATGCGTCCAACCCGCAGATGGATAAGCAGATGTATATCGTCTACGAAACGCTGCGCAGACTGGGTGTTGAAAATAAGCCGGTGCTGACGCTTTTCAATAAGCAGGATCTGGTGACGGAGCCGGAGGCACTGCATGACTCCCACGCAGACTACACACTCCGCGTATCGGCAAAGACCGGCGAGGGCCTGGAAGATGTGAAGCAGACGCTGGAGGTGATGCTTCGGGAAAACAAGATCTTTCTGGAGCGGCTCATTCCCTATACGGAAAGCGGCATCCTTGCAAGGATCCGCACAGCAGGGGAATTGGTGACGGAGGATTACCGGGCGGACGGCATTTTTATACAAGCATATGTACCCCGGGCATTGTACCCGCTGGCTGCCTTCGGAAAAGAAAAGTGAGTTTGAAGGATGCCCGAAAAGAGGGGGAAAGTGCGTTGCGCTTCTGAGGCGCATATGATAAAATGAGTGCAGACGAGTCAACATGCTCACATGATTTTTATTTCAATATTTTTTAGAATTCCAGTACAGTGAGGAGGAAAAAACATGTCACTGATGATAAAGGGTGGACGTGTATTGGACCCGGCCACCGATACAGATAAGATCGCGGACCTCTACATCGAGGACGGGATCATAAAGAAGATCGGGACAAAGCTAAAGGACAAGGCAGACGAGACAATTGATGCCACAGGCAAGTTTGTCATGCCGGGCTTTATCGATCTGCATGTACATTTGAGAGACCCGGGACAGACCGCCAAAGAGACGATCGAGACCGGTGGGGCAGCCGCTGCAAAGGGCGGTTATACAACGATCATGGCAATGCCCAATACAAAGCCGGTGGTTGACAATTCGGATGTACTCAGCTATGTGATCAACAAAGGAAAAAGTGTGACACCCGTCCACGTTTATCAGGCGGGTTCCATCACCGTGGGTATGGAGGGCGAAAAGCTGACGGACATGGAAGATATGGTGCGTCACGGAGCCATCGCCTTCAGTGAGGATGGAAAGTCTGTCATGAGCACAAAGCTGTGCAGAGATGCCATGCATATGCTGGCAAAGCTGGATGTACCGTTTTTGGATCACTGCGAGGAGAAAACACTGGTGAACGGCGGCGTGATCAATGAGGACGAAAACTGTAAGCGTCTTGGCCTGCCCGGCATTCACAACACGGTGGAAAATGTGATCGCAGCCCGGGATTATCTTTTGGCAACCGAGGCGGGAGCAAGGCTTCACCTGTGTCATTGCTCGACAAAAGAGGTAGTTGATATGCTTCGTGCAGCCAAGCAGCTGGGCCACCCGGTAACGGCTGAGGTATGTCCCCATCATTTTACCCTTACCTCCGACGATATCCCGGATGCACCCGCAGCGGTGCATGACAGCGAGGAGACACCCACGTTGTCCGTGATGCCGGTGAATAAGGCGGGCCTTGACATGGTCAATTACAAGATGAACCCTCCCCTCCGCACTGCTGCGGACCGGGATGCGCTGATCGCAGGACTGAAGGACGGCGCCATCGATTGTATCGCTACGGATCATGCACCCCACAGCGCTGAGGACAAAAATAAAGGAATGAAGGATGCGCCCTTTGGTATCGTGGGATTAGAGACGGCCGCAGCCCTGACCTATTCGGAGCTGGTATTAAAGGATGTGCTCACACCGCTTCAGATGGCGGAGAAGATGAGCTATAACCCGGCAAAGGTGCTGCGTCTTGACGCAGGCTCCATCGCAGAGGGGAAGGATGCGGATCTGGTCATCTTTGACCCGAACGCAACCTATACCATCGACAAACACACCTTTGTTTCCAAGAGTAAGAACACGCCTTTCCACGGCAGAAAAGTGACCGGCCGTG
Organism: bacterium; assembly: GCA_028727105.1. Lineage (GTDB taxonomy): Bacteria > Bacillota > Clostridia > Lachnospirales > Lachnospiraceae > W0P33-017. The sequence continues at coordinate 10,758 of JAQYOU010000139.1, read as the reverse complement.
TGGATATGACCATTATTGGCGGAGACGTTGTATATGAGTATGAGAGTGAGGATAAGAAAAAATGATCAACAGTTTAATTGAGAAAATCAAGAAGACGAATGCACCCATCGTGGTGGGACTTGACCCGATGCTTTCCTATGTGCCGGAGCACATCACAAAGGCAGCGTTCGAGCAGTTCGGAGAAACGCCGGAGGGCGCAGCTGAGGCGATCTGGCAGTACAATAAGGGGATCGTGGACGCAGTCTATGATCTCATTCCTGCCGTTAAGCCCCAGATCGCTATGTATGAGCAGTTCGGCATCGAGGGCTTGAAGGCTTTCCAGAAGACGGTGGACTACTGTCATGAGAAAGGGCTGGTGGTCATCGGCGATGTGAAGCGCGGAGACATCGGATCCACCTCAGCAGCCTATGCCACCGGACATCTTGGAAAGGTGCAGATCGGCAGCAGGTCTTTCAGTACCTTCAATGAGGATTTTGCAACGGTCAATCCGTATCTTGGAACAGACGGCATCAAGCCCTTTGTGGATGTCTGCAAGGAAGAGAAGAAGGGTCTGTTCATTCTCGTGAAGACCTCGAATCCCTCCAGCGGAGAGTTTCAGGACAGACTGATCGATGGCCGGCCGCTGTATGAATATGTGGGAGAGAAGGTTGCCGAGTGGGGCGCTGACTGTATGGGAGATTCCTACAGCTACATTGGTGCCGTTGTCGGAGCAACCTATCCGGAGCAGGGCAGGATCTTAAGAAAAGTAATGCCGAAGTCCTTCATCTTAGTACCCGGATACGGTGCACAGGGCGGACAGGGCAAGGATCTGGTACATTTCTTCAATGAGGACGGACTGGGAGCGATCGTGAATTCTTCCCGCGGTATCATTGCAGCATATAAGCAGGACAAATATAAGGATCAGGGAGTGACACCTGAAAATTATGCAGATGCATCCCGCATGGCTGTAGAAGATATGATCACAGACATAGCCGGAGCATTGGCAAACAAATAAAAATATGCAAATGCATAAACAGGAGCGTCAAATGACAGATAAAGTAATGGAAAATGCGATCATCATCCGTCAGGAGGAGATCGCGACAGATGTTTACAGTATGTGGCTTCGGACCGAGCAGATCGCAGATCTGGCAAAGCCCGGACAGTTTGTGACCGTTTACTGCACGGACGGAAGCCGGCTCCTTCCGAGACCGATCAGTATCTGTGAGATCGATCAGAGGGATCATGCCATCCGCCTGGTATACCGCGTGGTTGGAAAGGGAACCGCAGAGTTCTCCGTTTATCATACCGGTGCACAGCTTCGCGTGGTAGGACCGCTTGGAAACGGTTATCCGAAAAAGAGCAAGCCCGCACTGCTCCTTGGTGGCGGTATCGGTGTTCCGCCGATCCTTCAGCTGGCAAAGGAGCTGGATTGCGAAAAGAGCATCGTTCTCGGCTACCGCGATGAGCGCTTCCTGGAAGAGGAATTCCGTGGACAGGGCAATGTGTACATAGCAACCGAGGACGGAAGCTTTGGCACACAGGGTAATGTGCTGGACGCGATCCGTGAAAACGGCCTGGAGGGTGAGATCATCTACGCCTGCGGACCGATGCCGATGCTTCGCGCGGTCAAGCAGTTCGCCGCAGAGCGCGGCATGGAGTGCTGGATCTCTTTAGAGGAGCGCATGGCATGCGGGATCGGTGCATGTCTTGGCTGTGTCGTAAAGAGCAAAAAGAAGGACGGTCATACGCATGTGCATAATAAACGGATCTGTACAGAAGGCCCGGTATTTCGGGCAGAGGAGGTGGATATCTGATGAAAACAAGTGTAAAGCTGGCAGGTGTTACCTTCAAAAATCCGATCCTTACGGCGTCCGGAACCTTTGGCTCCGGCCAGGAGTATGCGCAGTTTGTGGATCTGAATAAGCTGGGCGGAGTTGTTACGAAAGGGGTTGCAAATGTACCCTGGGAGGGAAATCCCACACCCCGTGTAGCGGAAGTGTATGGCGGAATGTTAAACGCCATCGGACTTCAGAATCCGGGTATTGATGTGTTCGTGGAACGGGATATCCCGTTTTTAACAAAATATGATACAAGGATCATCGTAAATGTGTGCGGCAGAAGTGAGGCAGATTATGTGGAAGTGGTGGAGCGTCTGGCTGACCAGCCCGTGGATCTTCTGGAGATCAATATCTCCTGCCCCAATGTCAAAGAGGGTGGCATCGCGTTTGGTCAGGATCCGAAGGCAGCGGCAGCCATCACAAAGGCAGTGAAAGCAGTTGCAAAGCAGCCGGTGGTCATGAAGCTCAGTCCCAATGTGACGGACATTGCATACATGGCTCAGGCGGTTGAGGCGGCAGGCGCAGATGCGGTATCGCTGATCAACACACTGACCGGTATGAAGATCGATGTAAAGAAACGGAAGTTTGCACTTGCAAACAAGACCGGCGGACTGTCCGGTCCTGCCGTTCATCCGATTGCGGTGCGAATGGTCTATCAGGTGGCACAGGCGGTGAAGATCCCCATCATCGGAATGGGAGGTGTCATGAGTGCAGAGGATGCACTGGAGCTGATGCTGGCCGGTGCAACAGCCGTATCCGTGGGAACGGCAAACTTTACGAATCCCTGCATCACGGAAGAGATCATCGAAGGTATCAGAGAATACATGGCTGAACAGGGCGTGGATGACATCACGGAACTGATCGGAGCCGTAAAATAAATCCTTTGGATTTACCGGATCATCTGATCCCGGTGAGTGACAGGCACACAAAGATCCTCTTTGCATAAAATAACAAAAAAATGCAAAGAGGATTTTTTATGGGAGTTTTGAAGAAGAAATTACTTGCCGCAGCGTTAGCAGCCGCTATGGTCGTTCCGGTACTTTCAGGCTGCGGCAGCAGGACAGAGACGGGTGAAGAAGGGGGAGCAGTCGCCGGAAAGACGACAAAGGTCGTTTTGAACGAGGTGGCACACTCTCTTTTTTATGCACCCATGTATGTGGCCATTGAAGAGGGCTATTTCAAGGAGCAGGGCATTGATCTGGAGCTGGTAACCGGATTTGGCGCAGACAAGACGATGACAGCCGTGCTGTCGGGAGATGCGGATATCGGCTTTATGGGACCGGAGACGACGGTGTACACCTGCAATGAGGGAGCATCAGATCTTGTTGTGAATTTTGCGCAGCTGACCCAGCGCGCCGGGAACTTCCTTGTAGGCAGAGAGGCAGACGAGAATTTCCGTTGGGAGAAGCTGAAGGGCAAGGATGTGCTTGGTGGCCGGGATGGCGGCATGCCGGAGATGGTATTTGAATACATTTTAAAGAAAAACGGAATTGATCCGGAGACAGACCTGAATATCGACAAGAGTATCGATTTTGGTTCTACGGCGGCTGCATTTTCCGGTGGCCAGGGGGATTTCAGCGTCGAATTCGAGCCGGGTGCCACTGCTTTGGAGCAGGAGGGAGACGGTTATGTGGTAGCGTCCCTTGGCGTGGACAGCGGATATGTTCCATATACGGCATTTTCCGCAAAAGAGAGTTATATGAAGGAGCATCCGGAGGTGATCCGTGGCTTTGTTGCTGCGTTAAAGAAGGGCATGGATGATGTGTACAGCCATACACCGGAAGAGGTGGCGGATATGATCGCACCGCAGTTTAAGGACACGGACAAAGAAACTATGGCTATCATCATAGGACGTTATGCAGAGCAGGACACCTGGAAGCGGGATCTGGTATTTGAAGAGGATGCTTATCGCTTGTTATTAGATATTTTGGAGGAGGCAGGACAGCTAAGCGCACGCCCCGACTACGAAAAACTGGTGACAACAGAGTATGCAAACTAACAGGTTGGTTGACATAATAGAAAACAAAAGCGTCTGATTAATAAAGAGCAAACGGTAAGTTTTTGGAAAACAAGACTTATCGCTTGCTTTTTTGAGAATAATGACAGGACAACTTTCGTGTATACAAAGTCATGCATGAACAGACTGGCAAAATAGCTGGAGGTTTTCTGGAACAAGCAGCGTGACCGCAAGAGCATGTGTGAGGATTTTTCCGTTGCCCGAAACGCAAAAATGTGGTATAAAGAAAGCATATCAATGAACCGAGGTAATACAAAATGATAAGAGATGTCATGGATCTGCATACGCACACGATCGCCAGCGGACATGCATATAACACGATCCTTGAGATGGCACAGGCGGCAAGTGATCATGGCTTAGAGCTGCTCGGCATCACGGAGCACGGACCTGCCATGAAGGGCAGCTGTCAGACGATCTATTTTCAGAATGTGAAGGTGATCCCCAGGGAACGCTATGGTGTGACCACATTGTTTGGTGTGGAATTAAACATTTTGGATGAGGACGGGCGTGTGGACATTCCGGAGGAGCTGCTGACGGCTATGGATCTGTGTGTGGCAAGTCTGCATATTCCCTGTTTTCCGCCAAAGAGTCTGCAAGAAAACACAAGGGCATATATCAATGCAATGAAAAATCCTTATGTCAATATCATCGGGCACCCGGACGACCCGCGCTATCCTGTTGATCTGCGGGCGGTTGTAGAAGCGGCGAAGGAATACCATGTGCTGCTGGAGATGAACAATTCTTCCCTGGCACCCACCAGCTTCCGCAAAGCGACTACAGAAGGATATCTGGAATTTCTGGATCTTTGCAGACAGTATGAGCAGCCGATCCTCATGGGAAGCGATGCTCATGTGGATATTGATGTTGGGAATCACGGTTATGTGGTGGATATTCTGGAACTGGCACAGTTTCCGGAGCGTCTGATCATCAACACAGACGTAGAAAAAGCAAAGCCTTATTTAAATTATTACAACCGTTGAGTAAAAACAGTTTACTTTCACGCTTTCGTGTGGTAAAATCAAAAAGTGTGCAGCAGGTTTGCACAGATTTGAGTCGCAGCTGGAAAAAAGTCGGAAGGAAGGACCCAGGGCAGCTGCAGAAAGAGGTGTAAAGCGATGAGTAAAGATATTCATACAGATGCGGTAAACCATTTGTTTGACGCGATCCTGTGTCTGCAAAACAGGGAGGAGTGTTATACCTTTTTCGAGGATATCTGCACGATCAACGAACTGCTGGCATTGTCCCAGCGTTTTGAGGTGGCACATATGCTGAGAGAACAGAAGACATATCTGGATATCGCGGAAAAGACAGGTGCTTCCACGGCAACTATCAGCCGGGTCAACCGTTCTTTGAATTACGGAAACGATGGATATGATATGGTATTCTCACGGATCGAGGGAAACAAGGATAAAAAGTAAAGCAGTGATCATCGATCGCTATTGCGATTTTGCATTTGCATAAGAAACGACGTAACTGTTCAGGACAGGACGAAGCATTTACTGCTGAGTCCGTAAGAAAGCGTAGTGGTTGCAAGAATCGGGCAATTTTGAATGCGAAGCATTGCCCGATTCATCGTAACTATGAAGGTACTGAATAGTTACGAAACGACAAAAATCAGCTCTGAGTGTTCAGGGCTGATTTTTCTTTGCTCTTGTATTCTTTTTTGAGGAACCTTCTTCCTTCGGTTTTTTTGCCCGCTCCAGATCGATCATTTTTTCGATGATCATTTTTTTCAGGAAGGTATCAAAGCTTAACATGCAGATCAGGGAGAAATACTGCAAAGATTCGCGATCCTCCTCGGGGGCGTCTTTGAAGGTTTCTTTACTGCGGTTGAATTTTTTCGTGATATCCTTTGCGAGATACTGTACCTCGTCCTTCTCCAGACTGAATACTTCATTGTAAATATCCGTCAGGTTCAGGTCGTCCTCGCTGGAAAAATACTTTTCTACCAGCGGATCTAAGATGTGGTGCAGGTCGTTGATACACAGGAGGTTTTTAAAATAGTAGATAAAGATCAAAAGGAGCATGTGCTCCTTGGAATATTTCTTTTTCGCGGGGGGAGGAAGCAAGCCGTCCTTGGTATAATTATTGATCATGGTCTTTGTCAGGACCTTGTCATCCGGATAGCGCTTGGCAGGCGCAAGATTATTTTCCATAAAAGTCGTCACCTGATCCATATACAGATCAATATCAGGGATGGCTTCCGGCTTGATGTGATCAATGCGATTCAGACTCGCCAGGATGCTGTTTAATAAGTCCTTATCATCTATCGTCATGTGCGTACTCCTTTTTGGAAAATTTAATTTCATTATATAGTATTAAAAACTATATGACAATATTTTTCTGCCGGGGCAGGGAAAATTTTCACAATGAAAATTTATGCCGCAGGATACTTGCCATATCCATATGGAATCGTGTAGAATGGTAAAAGATTAGGAAACAAATGTTTGGTTCGGACAATTGTTTTCGGTGACATGTTTTGACGATGGGAGAACGATATGGCTACATATGATACATTAAACGCACAGCAGTATGAGGCAGTGACCACCACGGAGGGGGCGCTTTTGATCATTGCGGGCGCGGGCAGCGGAAAAACGCGCGTGCTGACGCATCGAACGGCGTATCTGATCGAGGAGCTGGGGATCAACCCGTATAACATTATGGCGATCACCTTTACCAACAAGGCGGCCTCGGAGATGCGCGAGCGTATTGACAACATGATCGGATTTGGGGCGGAGAGCATCTGGGTGACCACGTTCCACTCTACCTGTGTGCGTATCTTACGGCGGTTTGCAGACCGCATCGGATTTGACACCAGCTTTACGATCTATGACGCGGACGATCAGAAGCAGGTCATGAAGGAAGTGTGTAAGCGCCTGGAGATCGACACAAAGATCTATAAAGAAAAAATGTTTCTGAGTGTGATCTCTTCCGCAAAGGACAATCTTACGGATCCGACGGAGTTTGCACTGAATGCCACCGGTGATTATGCAAGGCAGCGGCAGGCGCAGGTGTACCGTGAGTATCAGGCAGTATTGAAAAAGAACAATGCGATGGATTTTGATGACCTGATCATGAAGACCGTGGAGCTGTTTAAAGCTGATCTTGAGGTGCTGGACTATTATCAGGAGCGCTTCAAATATATCATGGTGGATGAGTATCAGGATACGAATACCGCCCAGTTTGAATTGATCCGGCTTTTGGCGGGCAAGTACGGAAATCTGTGCGTGGTAGGTGATGATGACCAGTCTATCTACAAATTCCGTGGTGCGAATATCAAAAATATCCTGAATTTCGAGCAGTATTTTCCGCAGGCAAAGGTGATCAAGCTGGAGCAGAATTACCGCAGCACCCAGAATATCCTGAATGCCGCAAACAGCGTGATCGCGCATAATATCGGAAGAAAACAAAAAGCCCTGTGGACGGATCAGGCAGCCGGTGAAAAGATCCATTTCAAACAGTTTGACACCGCATATGAAGAGGCGGAATACGTGGCAGCGGATATCGAAAAACAGGTGCGCGCCGGCGGCAGCTACAGCGAGAGTGCGGTGCTTTACCGGACAAATGCCCAGTCCCGTATGTTTGAGGAGCGGTTTATCGCAGAAAATATCCCTTACAAGCTGGTGGGCGGGGTGAATTTCTATGCCAGAAAAGAGATCAAGGATCTTTTGGCATATTTAAAGACCATCGACAACGCAAAGGACGATCTGGCGGTGAAGCGGATCATCAATATCCCCAAGCGCGGCATCGGTGCGGCTTCTATTAATAAGGTGCAGGCCTTTGCGGATGAGAATGAGATGAGCTTTTACGATGCGGCAAAGATCGCGGAGGAGATCCCCACGATGGGGCGGTCTGCGGCAAAGATCACTCCCTTCGTGACCTTTATCCAGACGATGCGCAGCAAGGCGAACTTCTTAAGTGTTCCGGAGCTGATCCAAAATATCATCGCGGATACCGGATATGTGCGGGAGCTGGAGGCGGAAAACACGCCGGAGGCAGATGCGAGGATCGAAAATATCGACGAATTGATCAGCAAGGCAGTGAGTTATGAGGAGAGTACGGAAGTACCGACACTGTCCGGCTTTTTAGAGGAAGTAGCGCTGGTGGCGGACATTGATGAGGTCGTGGAGGGCAGTGAGTATGTGGTGCTCATGACCTTGCATTCTGCGAAAGGTCTGGAATTTCCGAACGTGTATATGGCAGGCCTGGAGGACGGTCTGTTTCCCAGCTATATGACCATCACCAGCGACAATTCCGAGGAGGAGATGGAGGAAGAACGGCGCCTTTGTTACGTTGGCATCACCAGAGCAAAGAAACGTCTGACGATCACCAGCGCAAAAATGCGGATGGTGCGCGGAGAGACGATGTTTTCAAAGGTATCACGCTTTGTTTCCGAAATCCCCATGGATCTGTTAAGCGGGACCGTGGCCACCGGAAAGAGCATTCCCAAGCAGGTGCAGGAACAGAAGACATCTCCCTTTGCAGGCACTGCAAAGCAGATTCTGAGAAGCAAGCCCGTGGTACAGGTGCCCATCAAGGCATTTTCCACGGATGCAACGGACCGGATGTCGCTGTCCTACGTGGAAGGCGACCGGGTCCGTCATATGAAGTTTGGTGAGGGAACCGTCACACAGATCGTTGCGGGCGGCAGGGATTTTGAGGTGACCGTGGACTTTGACCGGTTTGGAACAAAGAAAATGTTTGCAAGCTTTGCAAAGCTGAAAAAAGTATAATATAAAAAAATTCTAAAATACAAATTTTTGCTATGCGATTTGGATAAAATATGATAGAATACTCTATAAGAGATTTTGTATCGGAGTCGTATGCATCCATCTGGTTCTTTGATGCACCGGTACGGGTCGGATGTACGGTTTCGAACAAATACTGATCAGAAAAGAAAAAGGAGTAGGTAGCATGAACAGAATCGACGATTTACAGAGTTTACTTTCAACGAACATCAGCAAGGTATCAGAGCTTATCAACAAAAAAGAGGAAGAAGAGAAGAGAGGACCGAAGGCCAAGACGATTTTTGCGATCATCGGTATCATCGTAGTTGTAGCAGCTGCAGCATATGGTCTGTATCGTTTCTTTGCACCGGATTATTTAGAGGACTTTGAGGATGATCTGGATGATGAGTTTGAAGAGGACTTTTTCGATGATGAGGATGTAAAGGAAGAAGAGCCTGCTGAGAAGAAGGATGAGGATGCAGCGGACGAGGATCAGCCTTTCGTAGAGGAGTAAAACACAGCAGAAGGATTTCGGGAGCTTCGCTATTCGGCGAAGCTCCTTTTACATGATAAATAAGGAGTATATATGAAAAAAGGACAGATCTATGAGGGCATGGTGGAACACGTGTCCTTTCCAAATAAATGTGTGGTGGCCGTGGAAGGCGAGGAGAAAAAAGTAGTTGTAAAAAATGCGCTGGAGGGGCAGAAGGTGAGCTTTCGCCTGAGCAAAGCCAGAAAAGGAAAATGCGAGGGTAACTTATTGGAGGTGCTGGAGCCGTCGCCGGTAGAACTGACCGGGGCAGATGTGCCCTGCAGGCATTTTGGCGCATGCGGCGGATGTACCTATCAGCAGCTCAGCTATGAAAACCAGCTGGGCTTGAAGGCAAAGCAGATCCGTGAGCTTTTGGCACCGGTGCTTGGCGAGGCGGGCACAGACTTCGATGCGGTCTTTGAGGGAGTCATGGCAAGTCCGAAGCAGTTTGGTTACCGAAATAAGATGGAATTTTCCTTTGGAGATACCTGTAAGGACGGAGAGCTGGCGCTGGGCATGCACAAGCGCGGCAGCTTTTATGATATCGTGACCGTTGCCGATTGCCAGATCGTGGATGAGGATTTTCGAAAGATCCTGACAGCGACGCTGGACTATTTCGTATCGAAAAAAATCAGTTATTTCCATAAAAACACCCATGAGGGCTATCTTCGCCATCTTCTGGTGCGCAAGGCAACAAAAACCGGAGAGATACTGGTGGATCTTGTGACAACTACGCAGCTGCATAAACCGGATGAGGCATTCTGCGCTGCGGACGGAACGCCGGATATGGTAGCGATCGCCTTCCACAATGCGGAGGCACGCATCAAGGGGGAGATCATCCATGAAGAAGAATTGCTTGGTGGATTTGCGGAGGCTTTGACAGCGCTTGATCTGGATGGACGGCTTGCCGGAATTTTGCATACGCATAACGACAGCGTAGCCGATGTCGTCAAGGACGAAGGCACGGATATCTTATACGGCGAGAGCTACTTTTACGAAGAACTGTTAGGACTGCGCTTCAAGATCAGTCCGTTCTCTTTCTTCCAGACCAACTCCCTTGGGGCAGAGGTACTCTACGATGTGGCCAGATCCTATGTGGGCAATCTGCATGGACGAAGCGGTGACGGAGCAGTGGTCTATGATCTGTATTCCGGAACCGGAACGATTGCCCAGATCCTGGCACCGGTGGCAAAGAAGGTCATCGGCGTGGAGATCGTGGAGGAGGCAGTTGAGGCGGCAAAGGAAAATGCAGCCTTGAACGGATTATGCAATTGTGAATTTTTAGCCGGAGACGTCCTGAAGGTGCTGGACAATATCACCGAAAAGCCGGACTTCATCGTTCTTGATCCGCCCCGTGACGGTATTCATCCGAAGGCATTGGAACGGATCATCGGCTACGGCGTGGATCGCATGGTCTATATCTCCTGCAAACCCACCAGCCTTGCCCGCGATCTGGAAGTGCTGCAGGCAAGAGGATACCGGGTAGATCGTGTGCGCTGCGTGGACATGTTCCCGGCGACCGTCCATGTTGAGAGTGTCGTGTTGATGTCAAAAGTCGAGAAGTAGATGTACGAAAAAGGCTTGAAAACAAGGGATTTCCGAGGTGAAGCAGATTTTGGACATGGGGCAACACGACCGAAAAATGAGAAGTTTGCTGTTAGAGGG